>JAKLJM010000356.1 GCA_023151145.1 Bacteriovoracaceae bacterium
ACTTAAGGTATGAAGGGTCGTGGTTTTTCCAGCGCCATTTGAACCAAGAAGCGTGACTATTTCACCACGTTTTACGTTAAACGAGATGCCATGAAGGGCTTCGATGGCGCCGTAGTGTGTGACTAGGTTTTGAATGTCTAATAAAGTGTCTCTTGAATTGTTATCCATTGAAGTATTCATTGAATTATCCATGCTGACCTCCGTCGACTCCTAAATACGCTTCAATCACTTTTGGATTTGTCTGCACTTCATGAGGAGTTCCTTGTGCGATAAGATGACCGTGATCTAAAACATAAATTTTTTCTGCGGCATTCATCACGAGTTTCATATCGTGTTCAATTAAGATGATAGCAATTTTAAAAGTATCACGAATATTTTTGATGAGATCAGTTAGCTGTACTTTTTCTGTTGGATTCATTCCCGCTGCGGGCTCGTCTAATAAAAGAAGTTTCGGCCTTGTCGCAAGTGCGCGGCACATTTCTAATTTTCTTTGTTCGCCGTAGGGAAGGTTTTTTGATGTATGAAACGCTTTTTCATGAAGATTAAAAATTTTCAACAGCTCATATGAATGATGCTCAACTTCATCTTCGGTTTTTTTAAATTGAGGCGTGCGCAGAATACCACTCAAGAGACTATAATCTAAACGAGAGTGATGCGAGAGTTTTATGTTATCGATCACCGAAAGCTCTTTAAACAAACGAATGTTTTGAAATGTACGACACATGCCAAGTTCGGTAATTTTTGAGGGAGTGGCATTATTAATTTTTTCACCCGCAAAGAAGACTTCTCCTTTTGTCGGCTCGTAGATTCCTGTGATGGCATTAAATAAGGTGGTTTTTCCCGCTCCATTTGGGCCGATGACGGCAATGAGATCGAGATTTTCTACATGAAAGCTCACGCTATTTACTGCCGTGAGACCACCAAATTGCATCGTGAGATTTTTAATATCTAATAAACTCATTTTAAACACCTCCTGCTAATTCTTTTTTTAGCTTCGAGGCCGGAGGGGTTAAAGGCCAGAGCTCTTTAGTGCCAAAAAATCCTTTTGGTCTTACGATCATTAAAGTGATGAGCATAAGCGGATAAATAATCATACGGAAACGAGCAACGTCTGGGCCAAAAAATTTTAATAGTTCAGGTAAGATTGTTATAATAAGCGCGCCAATTATGGAACCTGTTAAGGACCCAAGGCCGCCTAAGATCACCATGACTAGAATGACAACTGACCACATGAAGTTAAAGTTGTTGGGGTGTAAAAATTGTTGAGAGTGTGCAAAGAGCCCGCCGGCAATCCCCGCAAATCCTGCACCTAAAACAAAGGCGATCACTTTATACTTTACTAAATTAACTCCCATACTTTCGGCGGCAATTTCGTCTTCACGAATGGCAATGATCGCTCGACCGTGAGTTGAATATTTTAGGTTACGTAAAATAAGTAGTACGACAATGACCCAAAGATAAACGTGATGAATGCCAACCCATTTAGGAATTCCCGTAAATCCTCTTGGGCCACCGATATAATCGGTATTGATAATGACAATTCGAACGATCTCACCAAAGCCTAGCGTTGCAATCGCTAAGTAATCACCCCGTAAACGTAAACATGGCACACCTACCATTAAACCAAAAAGGGCAGAGGCAAAAAAACCGGCCACTAAACTAATGATAAGATTTATTTCTGGATGCAGACCAGGGATTGGAAAATACACAGAGGAGACGGCAGAGGTATAGGCACCAATGGCCCAAAACCCGGCGTGCCCCAACGAGAATTGACCGCAAAATCCATTAATCAAATTTAAGGACATAGATAAAATAATAAATATTCCGCCTATGAGAAAGAGCGGTAAAATATAATCTAATAACATTAGACTTTCTCCTTAATATTTTTGCCGAGAATCCCACTAGGTTTAAAGAGGAGAATCAGAATTAAAATAATAAAGGCCACAGCATCTCGATAACTGGCCTTGTAAAAACCCACCACCATATTTTCAGTGATTCCTAAGATAAATCCCCCAATCGCGGCACCAGGTATAACGCCAATTCCCCCAACGACTGCGGCGACAAAGGCTTTTATTCCAGGCATGGTTCCCATCATCGGTTCGATGGACATGGTGTAGGAAACTAACATTCCGGCAAGACCGGCGAGACTTGCGCCTAGAAAAAAAGTGAAGGCGATGACTTTATTTGTATCAATCCCCATGAGTTCAGCGGCGTTTAAATTAAAACTCACTGCACGCATAGCTTTACCAATCTTAGTAAAATGAGTAAGCCACCATAAAAAGAACATAACAAAAATTGTCACTAAAAATATTAATAATTGAATGTTGGAAAAATAAATTTCCCCAAAATCAAAACTTTTTTCTTCAATAATAGGTGCCATGGTTTTTGGATCAGCTCCAAACATGATTTGACCTGCGTATTGAAATAATAACGAGGTCCCAATAGCGGTAATGAGAGCTGGAATTCTTCCTTGATGGCGAATAGGTCTATAGACCGTGCGCTCGACAATAATGGCCACAAGGCCCGAGACTAACATTGCCAATGGTAGCGCTTGAAGGGGGGAGAGTCCCCAATTGGTAAAATAAAATCCGGCCATGGCCCCAATCATGAGAAATTCACCATGGGCAAAATTCACGAGGCGAATAATACCGTAAACCATGGTGTAGCCCAAAGCGATTAAGGCATAAATTGAACCTTGAGATATACCATTAATAGTATATTGGATTAAGTCCCAAAAAAAATACTGAGTTTGTTCATTAAACATGCATGGCCCTAGTCTGAGTAGAAAACTACGAGGTCAGAAAAATCAGACCTCGTAG
>JAKLJM010000357.1 GCA_023151145.1 Bacteriovoracaceae bacterium
CAAGGCTACGATCCCGAATCTTTGCGTGATCGTATATATGATGTTTTTGTTTTAAAGAGAAAATTAAAAGGTGGCTCCACCATCACTCAGCAACTGGTAAAAAATCTTTATCTCTCAAAAGACAAAACCCTAAGTCGCAAAGGGCGCGAGTTGATTTTGACGATAATATTAGAAAAGTATGCCTCTAAAGATAAAATTTACGAAACGTATTTAAACAGTATTGAATACGGTAAAAATTTGTATGGCATTAAAACGGCAACACAGTTTTATTTTAAAAAACCAGCGAACGAGTTAAGAGCACGAGAAGCTGCATTCTTGGCCATGCTGTTACCAAATCCTGTTCGTTATTCGCGATCGTTTAAAAATAAAACACTCTCGCGATATGCCAGAAGACAAGTGGACTCCATTCTTTTACGTATGCGCCAAAATAATTTTATTGGACCAACCGAATATGAATCTAATATCAATGGACATATGGGGTTCGAAAGATATATTCCAGTTGAAGAAAAGATCGATGGAAATCAAGAAGAAGAAGAGATTTATACCTTCACTTCAGAATCTTCGAGCGAAAGTTAAATAACAAATTTTTATCTATTTTATGAGAGTGAGTTTAATGAAAAAGATCCGTATTCTTGTCTCTGATACTTTTGATCCGGCCTTTAATTTGGCCACTGAAGACTATATTTTTCGAGATATGAATCCCGATGAGCCAGTTCTTTTTTTGTGGAGAAATGAAAAAACAGTTGTTATTGGTCGCTTTCAAAATCCTTGGACTGAATGCCATACTCAAAAAATGGAAGAAGATGGAATTACATTAGTTCGCCGTCAAAGTGGTGGTGGAGCCGTTTATCATGATTTAGGAAACACCAATTTTACCTTTATGAGTTCTCGGGCAACTTATGACAAAGAAGCAAATTCAAAACTAATTATTGAAGCTCTCAGTTACTTTGGAGTAACTGCTCTTACTTCAGGGCGTAATGATATTTTGGCCACTACATCAGATGGTGATAAAAAAATTTCTGGAAGCGCTTTTAAAGAAACAAAGGATCGCTGTTTTCATCACGGAACTTTATTGATTGATACCGATTTGTCTAAGTTGGCAAACTATCTAAATCCTCATCAGAAAAAACTAGTTTCTAAGGGAATAACTTCAGTGAGAGCAAGGGTTATTAATCTTGTAGAAATTAACCCAACGATTACTCACGAAACTTTATCAGAAAAGATTATTGAATTGTTTCAACAATTTCACCAAACAAATGCTGTTGTCGAACATCTGTCACGTCATGAATTAGAAAAGTCACCTCAGATGATGGAGTACTTTAAAAAATACTCTGATTGGCAATGGCGATTTGGTGAAACTCCGCAGTTTAATCACCAGATGACCGAACGTTTTAGTTGGGGATTAATGGAAGTGCATCTAGACGTTCACAAGGCAGAAGTGGTTGATTGTCAGATTTTTTCTGACAGCTTACACCCAGAAATGATCGAAGAGATCATGGCCACATTAAAGAATACTCCCTATAATAAACTCAGTTTTACCCAAGCTCTCGATGGATTGGCGAAAAGCTTTCCGATGTACGCTGATTATTTAAATGAATTCAGTGCTTGGTTGTCGGAAGAAATTCGATAATAGAAGTCTTTTTTATTTTAGGGAAACACGATGTTTCAAAAACGTGCTAGACAGATCTGGCGGCAATTTCTTGTTGAACGCTGGCCGATGTATACTCTTGGTGTCCTTACAGTTCTTGTTACTAACTGGATGCAAATTCTCGCTCCAAAAAATATTGGATGGATTGTCGATTTTTTTAACGAAAAACCGATTCCTGCGTGGATAGTGGGACAAACAAAAGAAGATACCTTTATGAATCTTTTTTTAGTTTTACTTTTATCACGCATCATTATTAACATCACTCGATTTGGATGGAGAATCACACTTGGTCGACAAACTCATCATGCTGCGGGGAAATTAAAACGCGACATTTGGGAACACGTACGTTTTTTTAAGAAAGATGATTTAAGTCGTCGTTTCACCAAGGGCGTTTTAATGAATGCCTCTGCTTCAGATACTAATTCTGCTAGATTTGTTTTTGGCTTTACGATTGTGGCCATTTCCGATGTCTTTTTCTTAGGACTATTCACGTTAATCACAATGTCTGAAATTCATTTAGGAATGACTTTAACAGCTTTTTGTTTGTTATTATTCGTTCCCTTATTAGTTAAGAAATTGTCACAATTAGAAATTGATAAATATAAAAAAGTACAAGATCTTCTCTCTCAGTTTAATGATTTGGCCAGCCAGGCCGTAAGTACGATAAAAATGCAAAGGCTTACTCAGACCGGTAAATTTTGGGAAAAAAGACTTTTTGAAAAAGCCAATCATTACCGTGAAGAAAGACTACAGGCCCAAAGACTTAATCTTTTTTATATTCCGTTGATGGGAGCTGCCACTCTTCTTAGTTATTTAATTTTGTTTGGCTATGGTATTACTAATGTTCTCAATGGAAAAATGTCGGCCGGAGATTTTATTTCCATGCAAGGCTTAATGTTTTTGTTACATGATCCAATGATGGCCTTAGGATTTATTATTTCTGAGTGGAAAAAGGGCTTTACTGCTTTAGAGAGACTAACAGAAATTTATGATCATAAAAAAGATCAATCCCTTTTGGATGGTGAGGATTATTCTTTGGAAGGTGATGAAGTCTTAAAAGTAAGTCAGCTGGGTTATCAATTCCCTGATGGCGTTAATCCCTTATTTAAATCTTTATCTTTTGTTTTACACAAAGGAGACCGTCTGGGGATTACAGGAAGTATTGGTTCAG
>JAKLJM010000358.1 GCA_023151145.1 Bacteriovoracaceae bacterium
ATTTTTTTCCTTTATTAAACTGATTCACGTCTGATGATATGAAACCCAAATTGAGTTCGAATTGGTTTAGAGATCTCACCATCTTTTAAAAGTAAAAGGGCTTGTTCAAAAGCCGGTACCATTTTTCTCGGGGCAAAGATGCCTAAAAAACCTTGGTGTTTAGCACTCGAGCATTGCGAATAGTCTTCAGCTAATTTTTCAAATTTTTCTCCCGCTGCAATTCTTTTTAAAATGTCTTTGGCTTCATATTCATGTTTCACTAATATATGACTGGCTGACAAAAGTTTTGGACGTGTAAGTTTCGGATTATTCATAACTTCTTCCTCAAAATGTTTGATTTTCCTATTCTAATGAAAACTAACAAAAAAATCATCTGAGAATGAATTGACAGGGGTAAGGGAGAGGCATAAAAGTGGGCTTCAATTATCAAGGGATTTACTAATGAAATGGTCTACTTTTGCCACATTGATTTTTAGTTTCTTAAGCCTCTTTTCTGTCGAAGCAAAAAGCTTTGGACAAGAAGAAATCATACAAAAATATTTTGATATACTAAAAAACGAAAGTACTGACTTCGAACCAACCGGAGCCGTTTGTGAGCGCGTGGCCGTAAGAGAGCTTGTTAATGATTATCCTGCTGATAAATTTTTTATTAAAAATGGTATTCAGTATGATGAGCGCAACATGACGATCGGTGAGCTTGACGTGGTAATCTTTGATAAGGCGACAGGTTTAGTTGAAGCTGTTGCCGAGGTAAAGTGCTGGAGAAGTTTTGAAGGTGCTCGTAAAAAAGCAAAAGAACAGCGTATGCGTTTTCAAACTTATCTAAATAAAAATATTGTGATCTATGATGATGAAGGAAAAAAATATCCTAAAAACCAATTCGCCTTAGTAAGACGTTATTTTTCAATTTCTCAGCAAGGAGGAGTTGGACAAGGATTTGATTTTGAATTGACTCTAGATTTTAAAGAAATGATGGAGCTTCGAAAACGTTTATTAGATTGTAGAGCATTTAAAAATTGTTTATAAAAAAGGCGCTTTCTAAGCGCCTTTTTTATTGGATGTTTAAAACATCGAATCCAGCTTCTTCAATAGTGTGTTTAACATCGTTAGTTTCTTTAGATGTTTTAATTTGAATCGTTTGTGTTTCTAGTGAGACACTCACTTCTGCATTTTGATCTAATGCTTTAAGCGCATTGGTCACAGATTTTACACATCCCCCACAAGTCATTCCAGATACCTTAACTTCCATATACACCCCTTTTTATCTAAATATTGTTTAGAATAGATTCTATAGCTTCACTATAAACCTTCCCATGGGAGTAAGGTCAAGGGGAATTTAGCTAGTTGTCCTCAGAAAATGATAAAAATTATTTAATGTAACTCAAGAATTTTTAATGAATTAATTCTTATTGAGTTGAATTAAGTTTCCTTTAAGCCTTTGTTCAATATTTTATTTATGTGCGAGGGAGGCTCTTTTGAAACGTTCACTAAAATTTCGTTTAGTAACTTGTGGAATTGGAAGTATTTTGGGTGTGGCTACAGGTTTATCCGTGTATTCATCATTCACATTAAAGGATGAATTAGTTGAAAAATCACAAGCTCAATCAGAAATGGTTCTGGCCGATTTAACTAGCGAGATAGAACAAAAAATTTTAAGGGCCAAAGAATCGACCATGGCGATGTCTGCCATGCTGGCGCAGTTAAATGATGAACATCAGATGCGAATTGATCGAAAGCATATGAATGACATTTTAGAGCGTCAACTTGAAGGAAATTCAACATTTTTTGGTACTTATACATTATTTGAACCCAATGCTTTTGATGGCAAAGATAATGATTTTGCCAATAAACCTTTTCATGACAAAACCGGAAGAATGATTCCCTATATCACCAGAAAAGATGGTGGGGGATTTAATATTGATCCGCTTGTTGATTATGAAAAAGAGGGGGCTGGGGATTATTATTTAATTCCTAAAAAAACCAAACAAGTTTTTTTAAGTGCTCCTTATGATTATCCAGTTGGAGACAAAAAAGTCTTAATGATTTCTATCGTTGCCCCTGTGTTATCGTCAGGAGAGTTTAAAGGAATTGCTGGAATTGATGTGAGTTTAGATTTCTTTCAACAAATGGCCGATTCTATTAAGCTACCACCTGGGGGAAGAGTAATTATTTTTGATGATGCTGGAACAATTGTGGGTTTTACCGGCAATGCAAAAGCTATTTATAAAAATGTTTTTTCTGAGAAATTTGATCAATATGAAAATTTAAAAAAGGATCGAATTACCAATAAAGAAGATTTTCATCTTGGAGAATTTAATCTTTCAGCATTACGTCCTATACATTTAGATGGGAAAACTTGGTTTGCAGAAATCGTTATTCCTAAGTCGACAATTATGGCTCCTATCCAAGCGGCGTTATTAAAACAAATTGGGATCAGTGTTGGATTAGCAGCTTGTTTTATTTTCTTTGGTTTATGGATGCTGAATAAAATTGCCTACAATGTAACGATCATTGCTCAAAAATTAGAAAAAACGACAGAAGAAAATAGAACTGCTACAGAGAATGTAAAGGATACTTCAACTCAAGTCGCAAGTGCAACCAATGAGCAGGCAGCAGCGATTGAAGAGACGGCATCTACTCTAGATGAAATAAGTGCGATGGTGGCAAGAAGTGTGGAAAATGCACAACAATCAGCAAGCCAGAGCGAAAAAAGTTTAAAAACCGCGCATCTTGGTAAAGAGACGGTAGAGCGAATGATTGATTCCATTCAAGAAATCAGTAAGAGCAACGAAGAAATTATGGGTCAAATTAATGATAGTAATAATGAAATTAGATCTATTATTAATATGATTAATGAAATTTCTGAAAAAACCAAAGTAATAAACGATATTGTTTTTCAAACAAAACTCTTATCGTTTAATGCATCTGTTGAAGCAGCTCGTGCAGGTGAAAATGGAAAGGGTTTTGCCGTTGTCGCAGAAGAAGTTGGAAAGCTGGCAGAAATGTCAGGAAATTCGGCCAAAGAAATCAATGAACTTTTAGATAATTCAGGTCGAAGAGTCGAAGAAATTATTCGTAAAACTCAAGACCGAGTTCAATCTTTAGCACAATCTGGAAGAGGGAAAATTCAAGATGGTGTAAACGTCGCTAATGAATGTGGAAGATTGCTGGATGAAATTGTTGATGGTGCAGACAGAGTAAAAGCCATGATGAGTGATTTGGCGGAAGCTAACAAACCGCAATCCGAAGGGATTCGCAATATTACTGATGCTATGGGAATGTTGCAGACAACAACTCAAGCGAATAATAACAGTGTGAATATGATGGCAGATAATACTCAGCGCTTATTCCAAGAAACGGTAGCCCTTGCAGAAAATACGATGGAATTGAAAAAAGAAGTATTCGGTTTAAAAGCTGCTTAACAAATAGAACTAGAGGAGTAGAATAACCTCTAGATGAAAATAAAATTAAAACTCTATATTCTTAGTCTTTTTGGGGGAAGTTTGGCAGGCGCTGCCGCTTCCCTTTTTCTTTTTTCGCTAGAATATGCTTCGACTTTAAGAGAAAAAAATCATTGGCTCCTTTTTTTCATGCCATTAGTGGGTGCCTTAGTTGGTTTTCTTTACCTGCGATACGGTTCCATTGCTGGTAGAGGTAATAACCTCATTATTGATGAAATTCATCGACCACTAAAAAAAACACCAGGAATTATGGCTCCTTTGGTTTTTGTGAGTTCGTTTTTATCTCATCTGGTTGGAGCTTCGGTAGGAAGAGAGGGGGCAGCTGTTCAAATGGGAGCGAGTCTCACGGATCAATTAGGACGTTGGTTTTCACTCACTGACAGCGAGAGAAGAGCTTTATTGATTGCGGGAACTGGTGCTGGTTTCGCAGCTGCTTTAGGAACACCTGTGGCGGGAGTCTTTTTTGGCATGGAAGTGATTCATGTGGGAAAACTTAAAGTCTCGGCCTTAGTTGAAAGTCTAATTGCTTCGTCGGCAGCTTACATGACGACTAAAATTTTTGGATTACACCATACACATTTTAAAACAGTTATTTTACCAGATATAAGTTTTAAATTAATTCTGAGTCTTGCTCTTCTGAGTGGATTATGTGCCATTCTTGCCTGGGTTTTTGTTTCCAGTGTTCATCATTTAGAAAATTTCAGCAAAAAACTTTTCCCTCATTTAATTATTAAAGGTTTTGTTGGTGGATTGATTCTTTTCATTTTTATTTGGCTGGAAGGAAGTTTTCTTTATTCAGGGTTGGGGATAGCTGAGATTCAAAAAGCTTTTTTGGGAGAGGCGCAAATTTATTGGCCAATTTTAAAAGGTTTTTTTACGACGTTATCAGTGGCGTTTGGGTTTAAAGGTGGAGAATTTGTACCTTTAGTTTATATCGGGGCGACATCTGGATCTTTGTTGGCAAATTTTTTAAATTTATCTCCTGTTCTTTTTGCAGCTCTTGGTTTTGCCGCAATTTTTGCTGGAGCAGCCAACACACCTATCGCTTGTACTTTAATGGCCATTGAATTATTTGGCTTTCATATAGCACCTTTTGCACTGTTGACTTGTTATTTAACTTATCAAATGACTCCTCATCACGGAATTTATGCAGCTCAGGTAAGAACACATGATAAGAAATTTTACTCTTATTTTGAAAGTTGGTGGAAACGTTCCAATTAAAGATTTTTGGGATGATTTTAAGTTGTCATGTGTAAAAGCTTTCTTCTAACATTAAGTTATCGAGATATTTAATTTTATGGAGGAAGGTATGGAGCATAATTATGAATGGGGTTTAGAAAAAAATCCTGCGAATTTTCAAGCACTGACGCCTCTAGATTTTATTAAAAGAGCCGCAGAAGTCTACCCTCTAAGAACTGCCGTTATTCATGGAAAAATAAAACGAAATTGGAAAGAAACTTACCTACGCTGTTTAAAATTGGCGTCGGCCCTTCAAAAACGTGGCATAAAACGCGGTGATACTATTGCGATCATGTTGCCGAATATTCCACAGATGGTTGAAGCTCACTATGCCATTCCTATGTGTGGTGCTGTTTTAAATACATTAAATATTCGCTTAGATGCTGAAAGTATCGCCTTCATGCTTCAACATGGTGAAGCCAAAATGATCTTCGTCGATAGTGAATTTTCTTCAGTGATAAAAAAAGCAGTTCTCCATATTGAAAATCCTCCTGTGATCATTGATGTTCACGACGAAATGTTTGAAGGGCAAAAAGATGATATTGGAGAAATTGAATACGAGAAATTACTAACAGAGGGTGATGATCATTTTACTGGGCTGTGCCCTTTAGATGAGTGGGATGCCATTG
>JAKLJM010000359.1 GCA_023151145.1 Bacteriovoracaceae bacterium
TTTGTTTTAGGTGGTGGTGGTGAGCCGATGACCGATAAGGATGGACGTCCAATGCGTACAACCATCTTTGATACAAACTTAGATAATCTTGGTTCGTATAAAAAAACCAGACCAGATTTAAATTCCAAAATTATTTTTAATGGTGGACATGCTGAAACTGAAGGGATCGTTGCCAAACATTTTAACAGTAACGAAAAAATTGCTCCGGTCTTTGAAAAAGAACCACTGTTAAATCAAATTGCTGATTATGAAGCAAAGATTAAATCAGGACAAATTAAAGCCGGTGATAAAATCCTCATCTATATTGATTCCCACGGAGCGATTAGATCCAATAATGGCGAGCTGACCCATCAAATCTCATTAGGGAAAAGCCCATTAAAAAATTACGATAAACTTGGAGGAAATATAGTTTCCCTCGATACACTAAAGAACCTAACTGATCTTGCTGCTAAGTCAGGAGTGAAACTTGGTATTCTAGATTTCTCTTGTCACTCTGGTAATACCATTGATTTAAAAAATGAAAACACTTGTGTCATCAGTTCTACCGGACCGAATCATTATGGGTACGGTGGAAGTGAAGCTACGTTTGGTGGTCAATTCGTAAAAAAAATGCAGAAAGGAAAATCCTTAGAAGAAGTTTATTTATCAGCGAGATCTAACTTTCAAGATACTTCCTTCCCTATGATCTCAAGCCCCGCAGGCCTTGAAGTTCATAATGAACTCTATAATCTCATCACTCCTTATCTTTACTATTTTGATGATACTGCAGATAAATTAAAACCATACGTTTTAAAAACAGCATCCTCAAAAGATATTTGTATGGATAAAAGAAACTTTCAAGAGCTTGAAGAAATCGTAAATAAAGTAGACTCGCTCTCAAGCTTTCTAAAAGATTCTGAATTTTCGAGTAGCACAGCAAAAGATCTTAAGTCCTATTTAAAAACTTACCAGCAATATATAGAGGATATCAAAAAGCAACAGATTGCACTCGGAAGAGAAAATCTAAAAAAACGTGAAGATTTCTGTACTGAATACACCATTGGAACAAAAACAAAACCTATTAAGAAAAAAGAGTGTTCAAACTACTCTTGGGATCAAATGGTAAGTATCGATTACGATAACATTTTAAAGTACTTTAATGAGCAATTAAAATTCAAAAAAGGAAACGAACATAAGGAACAACTCGCAACTATACAAAATATTCAAAATGCGAAAATGCGCTCCCTTGAATTGAAAGCTCAATATCCTGACCTTAAAAACTTAGATAAAAAATTAAATGAGCTAGCTGATAAAGAGAAAAAAACATATGATCTCGCCTTTAAAATAAGTAAAGGTTTACAAAAAATGTATGGCGATATGTATGCCTTAAAACAAGCCGACAGTGAGAAGAAAAATCCTTGTAAAGACTTTATCCTATAAACAAAGCCCCGCTTAATTTCGCGGGGCTTTTTTTTTTACTCATTTAATGTTTTTGAAATAATCTCATACACATTCTTAGATAGATTTGGATGGGCCACAATTTTTTCTAATTCAACTTTCATCAGATTTAAACGATGAGCATCTAGCTTTTTAAAGTCTTTAAAAAGCGACGCTAAACGTGATGCCACTTGTGGATTCATTGAATCATACGCCAGGATCTTTTCTGCAATGAGTTTATATCCTCTCCCTGATACATGGTGAAACTGAACCTTATTCATGCCAAACGTTGAAAATAAAGCGCGGACAAAATTTGGAATAGTTTTGTCATATACTTCATCATGTTCAAGTTTTAAGACTGTCTCATAGGCAGCATCAGATGGATTACTGGCCTGTACGGACATCCATTTTTGCATAACCAATTTATCATTTTTAAACTCTTGATAAAATTTCGATAAAGCCACCTGAGCTTTTGACCAATCATTATGCAGTAAATGTTTTAGCGCATTGAATTTATCGGTCATATTTGTAGCCGTTAGATATTGTTTATCGGCCAATGCTTCATAAGTTGAATGGGACTTAATCGTTAACAGATATGATAAGACTTTTTCTTTTAGGTCTCTCGCTCCCATTGCAGCTGGATCTAATTTATAATCACCCTGGGTTTTCATCGAGACTTCTTCAAAAACAGCTAAGAATTCTTTTTCAAATATTTTGGCCAATTCAGATTTTAACCACTCAAGTGCAGACTTGCTTGCATCAACTTTCAACTCAGCTTGATCTTGAAATAATATATCTACTCCTGGCAACTCTAAACATAGGGCCTTAAAAGCATCGTCCATTTTTGAATCTGTTAATAATTTTTTAAAGGCAGTGATGAAAAGATCATTAAGCACTGGAGATTTTTTAGCTTCAATGTCTTGAATCGCTTTATTTAACACATGATGAACAACCATTTGCATAGCTTCATAACGATTAAATGAATCACTATCATGGGCCATTAAAAAAGCTAGATCCTCTAAGCTATGATCAGTTGTCAGACGAACAGGTGCTGTAAAACCACGGTTAATAGAAAGCACTGGCCTTTCAGAGATGTCCTTGAAAAGGACCGTCATTGACTTCTCTTTTAATTCAATGAGTTTTGTTCCCACATTCATGTCTTTACCTGTTTTGTCTAATAGGCCAAATGATAAAGGAATATGAAAAGGAAGTTTTTCTGTTTTTACATGCTCCGCTGGCGTTTGCGCTAACGTTAATGAATAGGTTTTTGCACTTTCATTATATAACATTTTCACATCAACACTTGGTGTCCCCGCTTGATCATACCAACGTTTAAATTGTGTAAAATCGTAATTATCATTTGCCACACTCATGGCATACATAAAATCTTCTGTTCTAAC
>JAKLJM010000360.1 GCA_023151145.1 Bacteriovoracaceae bacterium
GAGTTAAAATGTCAGTACAAAAAAGAAAAATAAAAAAATTATTAATAGCGAATCGTGGCGAAATTGCCATTCGTATCATGCAAACTTGTCGTGAAATGGGAATTGCGACGGTGGCCATTTATTCTGAAGAAGAAAAAGAATACCCCCATCGTTTTTTTGCTGATGAATCCTATTCACTAGGGTTAGGTGCCTTAAAAGAGACGTATCTTAATTCTGATAAAATTATTGATATTGCCGTAAATGCAAAATGTGATGCTATTCATCCAGGATATGGTTTTTTATCGGAACGAACTTATTTTGCAAAAGATGTCGTAAAAAATGGCATGGTTTTTATTGGTCCTCGTCCTGAGAATATTGAATTAATGGGAGATAAAAAGACGAGTAAAGAAAAAATTCAAGAATTAGATGTTCCGTCAATTCCTGGCTATCATGGTGATAACCAAAAGCCAGATCACTTACATGGTGAAGCGAAAAAAATGGGTTATCCAGTTCTTATTAAAGCATCTGCTGGTGGCGGTGGAAAGGGAATGCGAATTGTTAGTAATGATAATGAATTTTTATCAGAACTTGAAGGTGCCAAAAGAGAAGCATTAAACGCTTTTAATGACGACACGGTTTTAATTGAAAAATTTATCACCAGTCCTCGTCATATTGAAGTTCAAGTGATGTCTGATGCCCATGGACAACATTTTCATTTGTTTGAAAGAGAATGTTCAATACAGCGTCGTTATCAAAAAATTGTTGAAGAGTCTCCTTCAGTTGCCTTGTCGCCTGAACTTAGAAAAGCCATGACCGATGCTGCACTAAAAATCACTAGTGGAATTAACTATCTTGGAGCAGGAACGATTGAATTTATTCTTGATACTGATGGAAAGTTTTATTTCTTAGAAATGAACACTCGTTTACAAGTCGAGCATCCAGTCACTGAAATGGTGACGGGGTTAGATTTAGTTAAACTTCAAATTTTAGTAGCACAAGGTGAAAAACTTAATCTCAATCAATCTGAACTCAAACAATCAGGTCATGCCATCGAAGTGAGATTATATGCTGAAGATCCAGATAATGATTTCTTACCATCGATTGGAAAAATTCAATTCATCGGAAAACCAACCGTTCGTCATTCTCGCCTTGATTGTGGGTTTATTGCTGGTAATGATGTAACTATTCAATTTGATCCTATGTTGGCAAAACTAATAGTTTGGGGGGAAGATAGAACAGAGGCGATCCATAAAATGCTTTTGGCCTTAGATCAAACTCCTTTTTTAGGATTGAAAACAAATCACGATTATTTAAAACGAATCTTATCTTTACCAGAATTTGCGGAAGGTTTGACTTACACTCATTTTGTTAAAACTTACAAAGATAAATTGCAACCAGTTGGCGAAACAGATGACTTGTTAGCTTCGGCCATTGCGCTTGAATTGTGTCATCCTACAACTCTTGGAGATAATAGTACTCAAAGTTTATCTTCATGGGACAAGTTGTGTCACTTTAGATTGGTGTAGGAAGTAAGGGAGCAAAAGATGAAAAAAAATTTAATAATCAACGGTCAGTCGGTTTCAGTTAGTAATTATTTAAAAAATCAAAACGAGGTAAGTTTCGACTTTAACGGAAAACATTATCATTTCCATGTAGCGACTCAAGATCATACAACTTTTAAAGTAAATAATGTTTTAAATGCTCACACTCATCAATTTATTAAGTCTGGAAATTACTTATTTAGTGAGGGAAAAGAATTTTATATAACTGGCGAAAATCGTAGTCGGTCTCAGAAAAAAGCTGCACTTCCAGGTTCAATGGTTAGTCCAATGCCAGGTAAAATTTTGAAGATTCTTGTGACTGAAGGTGAAAATGTTTTAGCAGGGACACCTCTGTTAGTTATGGAAGCGATGAAAATGGAACATACCATTAAGGCAAGCTCAGATGGAGTAATTGAAAAAATTTACTATAAAGTAGGGGATCAAATCACTGGCGGAGTAGATTTAGTGCAAATTCAAGTAAAGGTTTAAAATTATGAATAAAGGAAAAATTCGTTTAGTAGGAAGCTGGTGTTAAAAATATCGAAACCACTAGTTTTGTACGCGCCGATAAAATACCACAAATGAGCGATGGAATTGAAGTTTCCAAGGGGCTTGCCAATTTCCTTACAAGAGAAGATCTCTCTCTTTTTGCCTTGGTTCCTAACGACGTTGGGTTGAATAAAGCTCATGAAAACAACCTTAAACACATCGCTGTTTTTACGGCAACTTCTGAAACTTTCAATAAAAAAAATATTAATGCTTCCATTGAAGAATCACTGGATCGTATCCGTCCGGTGGTGAGTGGGGCTAAGGCCCACGGCATGATGATACGCGGATATGTTTCTACAGTATTTGGTTGTCCCTACGAAGGAAAAACTAGTCTTGATAAGATGATGTATCTTATTGATGAACTCTTTTCATTAGGTTGCTTTGAAATTTCGTTAGGTGATACCATTGGAGTCGGTCATCCCGATTTAGTTTATGAAGTGATTCAAAAAATTAAAGGGCATTATGATCTTAAAAACATAGCCATGCATTTTCATGACACCAGAGCAATGGCCCTAGCTAATATATTAGCATCCTTACAAAATGGTATTACCTCTTTCGATTCTTCTGCCGGAGGATTAGGGGGATGTCCTTATGCCGTTGGTTCTAGTGGAAATGTCGGAACAGAGGATGTTTTAAATTTGCTGCATTCAATGGGGTATGAAACAGGCATTGATATGGAAAAATTATTTTTGGCATCTGATTTTATTTTGAAAAAAATTGGTAGAGACAGTCAGTCCAAAATGCATACTGCTTACCGCGCTTTGCGTGTAAAATAAGGAATATATGGCACATTTAATCGTTCAAAATCTTACTAATCATATTGTTCTTCTGACGTTGAATAATCCACAACAAAAAAATGCCATTACATATGAAATGATTGATCTTTTAGAACAAGAATTATTGAAACTTGATACTGATTTAAATTGTCGTGTGGTTATTTTAACCGGAGCCGATTCTGCTTTTTCTGCTGGTGGAGATGTCAAGGCCATGAAAGATCAGACGGGCATGTTTGCTGGAAAGAGTCCAGAGTTGCGTGATCTCTATATCCATGGAATCCAGCGAATTCCTAGAATAATAGAACGTTTTCAAAAACCAATCATTGCCTTTGTTAATGGAGCAGCTGTGGGTGCCGGTTGTGATTTAACGATGATGTGTGATTTAAGGGTGGGTTATAATCACTCGCAGTTTGCTGAAACTTTTAATCGTTTAGGATTGGTTCCAGGGGATGGCGGAACATTTTTTTTACAAAGAGTACTGGGTTATTCTAAAGCAATGAATATGTTTTTGACTGGAAAATTTTTTAAAGGTTCAGAAGCTTTTCAATATGGTCTTTTAGATTATTTTTATGCCACAGATGATCGAGAGCTGGCCTTCAAAGAATGTCTAAATTTAGCGGAAACTATCGTTAATATGGCCCCTATTGCTGTTCGCTATACGAAAAAAGCGATGAAATTGTCTTATCTTTCAACGATGGAAGATGCTCTAGAAGCTTTGGCCACCTATCAATCAATAACTCAAAGAACTGAAGATCATCGTGAAGCAGTAGATGCTTTATTAGAAAAAAGATCCCCTGTATTTGAGAACCGTTAATGAATAGAATCTTTATTTACGTTCTTTTTTCATTTTTACTTACCAGTTGTGCGAAATTAAAGTTTCAATCAAAAACTGAGTTCTCTAAACCAATTTATTTGAATCATCAAAGTGGTGATGAGATTAGAATTCAGAAACAATTCGTAGTGGATTATTATTTTTGGGGTAATTTACCTTTAAAACGTGTGGTCTACGTTGAAGATTTATTCGACGGCGAAGGAATTGAATCGGCTTCCAATTTTGAAGTCACTATAAAACGCTCTTTTAAAAGTTATCTTTTTATATTTGCGACATTAGGAATTTATTATCCAATGGAAGGTGAGGTTTCGGTTCATATTAAAAAGCCAGATTCAAATCAATATAAGTTTGAACATAAAGTTCTTGAGGGAAAGGAAATGCACCCATGAAGTTTTTTCATTTCCCAATCCTCATTATGGTTTTTTTATTTACCTCTAGTTGCTCTAGTACCACTGTTCAACTCAATAAATGTCGTGAACAGATTAAGTTTGCTGAAATCTACAAAGAGGAAAGTGATTTAATCGAAAATTATAGCTTTGAAGAAATTTCAACCAAGCATTCGACTCTCTTTTTGCATAGAATAGTTGAGCTTTCTAAATTACTTGATGAAAATAAACGAAAATGTAGTGAATTAAAAAAAGTTGAATTAGAAATTGAAGAAAACTTTGGTCTTTTTAATAAAATCATCTTACGATTTTAAGATCAAGGATCGGATTCTCTGGGCCATGGAAGGCCTTTCATAATCTTCTAGTTAATTATCTGGTAAATCATCATCTAAATTGGCCAATAAATTTGCAAAAAAGTTCTTTTTGTAGACTTCAGCTTCTTCTTTTGAAAGATGTCCAAATTGTGTGCGGTCTTGTTCAATGAACAAGTTTTGCCCTTTGAGATCATTCAGAAATCGAGAAGGGGCACGGGGAGTATCTTTGCCATATATTTTTCTATTTTTACAATAGGTCATCACTAATTTTTCTTGAGCACGCGTAATACCAACGTAACAAAGTCGACGCTCTTCTGAGATATCCTCTCCTTGAGTGATGGTTTTTTTGTGTGGCAATGTCTCTTCTTCAACACCCACCATATACACATTTTTGAATTCTAGGCCCTTCGATGAGTGGAAAGTCATCAAGGTTACTTCATTTTT
>JAKLJM010000361.1 GCA_023151145.1 Bacteriovoracaceae bacterium
AAAATTGTTTCAGTTGATCAATCAAGTGAAGTGGTCACAACTAAAGTTGAAGTTGAGCTCCATACCGGAAGACTTCATCAGATAAGAAGACATTTTGCCATGTTGGATTTTCCAGTTTACGGAGATCCGAAGTACGGAAAAAACAATAAAAACTCAGATGGAATGCGTTTAAAGGCAACTAGACTTGAGTTTAAAGATCCTTTCACACAAACTTGGATTGTTGCAGAACTCACAAGTGAAAATACCTTGAAACATACTTGATCAAGATTTAAACTTATCTTAAATTAAATGAATTGATCAATTGATCTTAAGGTTTACATGGAAGAACAAAAAAATAATCCTCATCGTGAAGCTATACAACATCATGAGGAGCGTGAAGATTATCCTGATATAAATTCTGAAAAATCTAAAAAAAGAGGATTCTCTGGAATTGTTGAAAACTTATTTCGCCAATTCAAAAGTTTCTTCTTTCTGCTTTTTTTGCTTCCAATAGCTTTTCTATATGTTTTTTGTCTGGGCGTAGCGACCAGTCCTATGATGTATCTCTTGTTAAAAGCTTGGAATTTCACCTTGTATGACGATCTATGGATCAGAGCACTCTTTTTAGGTTTTGCCCTTGGTACCGGTGTTATCTTATTTATAGTGGCGCTCATTATTGTGGTACCAATAGTTAATGCTCCTTTTATTCCTTTTGTTCGCTCATATCGCGGACCTTGGTTTTCCATTGAAAGCATGGCTTGGTATTATCACAATGCCCTGACGTACTTGGTTCGTTATACAATTTTGGATTTCATCACACCTTCACCTTTGAATATTTTTTTCTTTCGTGCCATGGGGATGAAGATTGGTAAAAACGTATTGATAAATTCTTCCAATATTTCTGATCCGTGTTTAATCGTTTTAGAGGACAACGTAACCATTGGTGGTTCTGCCTTTATGATGGCCCACTATGGGATGAAGGGATTTTTAATTATTGATAAATTGCATATGAAAAAAGGAGCCATGGTTGGTCTAATGGCCAAAATTCTCGGTGGTGTTACTGTTGGGAAAAAAGCAGTGATTGGTCCAAATGCAATGGTTTTACCTAAAACAATTATTAAAGATGGTGAGAAATTCGGTATTAATTAATCCTCAGTTTTCACTGCTGCTTTGTACATGAACAGCGCTTTTTCTCTTTGGACTTTGTAAGCAACAATTGGATGGGGATAGTCTTTTCCGATCACGCATTGTGCTTTGGCTTGCTCAACAAAATCCGTGTCATGAGGAGAGTGAATTGTTTTTTTATCGAAATGGGATAATTCAATACACCAAGTTTTTATAAATTCTCCCTCAGGGTCGAACTTTTCAGATTGTGAGTAGGGATTAAAAATTCTAAAATAGGGTTGTGCATCTACGCCAGTTGAAGCTGACCATTGCCATCCACCGTTATTGGCCGCGAGATCAAAATCTAGAAGTTTTTCTGCAAAATATTTTTCGCCCCATCGCCAATCAATGAGTAAGGTTTTACATAAAAAGGAAGCCACTACCATTCTTAAACGATTGTTCATCATTCCTGTTGCATTCAGACATCTCATGGCCGAATCAACAATGGGGTAGCCCGTATTTCCTTCACACCAAGCTTTGAAATGTTCTTTATTATTTACCCATTTCACGCTGTCATATTGAGGTTTAAAGCAGTTTTTTTCCACCCTAGGGTAGACATCTAAAATCATTTGATAAAAATCGCGCCAAATAACTTCTGACATCCAAACACTGGCACCGTCATTTTTATGAGCACTAAGAATACTTTGAGGTAATCTAAGCATGTCTCTTACTGACAAGTTCCCATGGCGAATATAAACTGACAGATTAGACGTTTTATTGATGGCCGGAATATTTCTCCATTCATCATACTGATCTATATCGTCTTTAAAATGATGAAGTCTTTTAAGAGCAAACGATGTTCCGCCTTTTAAAAGATTGTCACTCATTCTGTGAAAGCCTAATTCAAGATGAAGGTCTTTGGTTAAAAGAGTATTGAGAGGTTTTGTTGTGAATAAGTTTTTAGTATTCGGTTTATAGTTTGGGATATGAGAGTCTTGTGATTTAAAAGTTTCGAGCCATTTATTTTTATAAGGAGTGAAAACTTTATAAATCTCTCTTGATTGGGATAAGACTTCATGTTTTTCATAGAAAACATGATCTTTGTAGTTTTGCACGGAAACATTTTTTTTACTCAAAATTTTTGACACTTCTTCGTCACGTTTTTTTGCGTATGGTTCATAGTCTTTATTGAAAAAAACTTTTTTGGTTTGAAACTCGTCGACAAGTTTCGGCCAAATCTCTGAGGGATTCCCAATTCTTATAATGAGTGAAGAGTCGTTTTCGTTTAGTATTTTTTCCAACTCTTCTAAAGACTCAATAATGAAGGTGATTCGTCGGTCATGTTTATTACTTAATAAATTTAGGATGGCCGGATCGAAGATAAAAACTAAAGCAGTTTTTTCTCCAGTATCAAGTGCAGCCTTTAAGGCATGATGATCATGTAGACGTAAATCTCTTCTTATCCAGACTAATTGAGGTATATTCATAACTATAGCTTAACAGAGGACAATTATACTGACTATTTCCGAGTGGGGCTGTCTTATAAGTGTCTAATGACTTTAGAAGAAGATTTCATTACAATGGAATAACAAAGAAAGAGAGAAGAACTATGGATATACAACGACCGATGATTGGAATTAGCTCATGTTTATTAGGCGAAAAGGTTCGTTATGATGGTGCTGATAAATA
>JAKLJM010000362.1 GCA_023151145.1 Bacteriovoracaceae bacterium
TAAAGCCTTAAATGTAAAATCTGAAAATTTAGAAAACATGAGCCGTGATAAGGCTCCTACAATAAAAAGAAGAATTATTGCTCCTGAAAGATCATTATATTTAAGAGATATTGCGGGCACAGTTCGTGAATATAACAAAAAAGCTTTTGAGACAGCGGAAAAAATTCGCGACTATGAAGCGCTTTTAATCTCAAGTCATATTTTAAAGGGCAACAAAGACATTGAAGCCAAAATTCAAGAAGTAAAATCAGAAATTCCAGAAGTTGCTTTTAATGAATTAAAAACATTTGACGAAGTTGTGTCTCAATATGAGACTGGAACTTTTTCGTACTTTGTGCGCGGAAAAGAAATCAAAGTTAAAACAAAATATAAATCTTTATCACAAAATGATATTTCTAAAGTCGCTTATCCTAAGTTTAGTTCGATGGCGGAAAAATATCGCTTCGTGAAAGATTCGAACCTTCCAGGATTCTTTCCTTATGCCGCAGGGATTTTTCCTTTTAAGCGTGCAGATGAAGATCCTAAAAGAATGTTTGCAGGAGAGGGAGGACCTCTTAGAACAAATACTCGTTTTCATTATTTATCAAAAGATGATAATGCCAAAAGATTATCGACAGCTTTTGATTCAGTAACTTTATACGGTGAAGATCCTGATACTCGTCCAGATATATTTGGTAAAATTGGTGAAGCAGGGGTCTCTATTGCTACTTTAGATGACATGCAAGATCTTTATAAAGGTTTTAGTTTAATTGATCCTGCGACTTCAGTTTCAATGACAATCAATGGACCAGCACCAATTATTCTAGCTCTCTTTATGAATACGGCGATGAAACAAGCTCTTTCTCCAGATGATTTTTGGAAGGAAGAAAAACGTGTTGAAATAATGCGCCAAGTTCGAGGAACAGTTCAAGCTGATATTTTAAAAGAAGATCAAGCACAGAATACTTGTATTTTCTCTCTGGAATTTGCCTTAAAAATGATGGGAGATATTCAAGAGTATTTCTGTAAAAATGCCATTAAAAATTATTATTCAGTTTCAATTTCTGGATACCATATTGCTGAAGCTGGTGCGAATCCGATTTCACAAATGGCCTTTACACTTTCTAATGGATTCACTTTTGTTGAATACTATTTGTCTCGCGGTATGAAGATTGATGAATTTTCACAGAACTTATCATACTTTTTCTCCAATGGATTAGACCCTGAATATACCGTGATGGGACGAGTGGCGCGAAAGATTTGGGCCGTTACTTTAAGAGATAAATACGGAGCAAACGAAAAATCACAACAGTTCAAATACCATGTTCAAACCTCAGGGCGCTCATTGCATGCTCAAGAGATAGACTTTAATGATATTAGAACCACCCTGCAGGCGTTCCTAGCGCTCTCTGATAATTGTAACTCACTTCATACGAATGCTTACGATGAAGCGATCACAACACCTACAGAAGAGTCAGTAAGACGTGCGATGGCGATTCAGATGATCATTAATCGTGAATTCGGTATGAATAAAACTGATAACCCAGTACAAGGGGCTTATGTTGTCGAAGAACTATCAGCAATTGTAGAAGAACAAGTTTTAAAAGAGTTTGAAAATATTTCTGATAAAGGTGGAGTTTTAGGGGCAATGGAATCCATGTATCAAAGATCTAAAATCCAAGAAGAGTCTTTATACTATGAAACACTAAAAGACTCTGGAGAGTTTCCAATTATTGGAGTGAATACATATATTGCTCCAAATATTAAAGAACAAATGGAAAAAGAAATTGAAATTTCTCGTTGTACAGACGATGAGAAAATGGATCAAATTAACCGTTTGAATGCCTTTAAAAATAAAAACAAAGATAAATCAGCGGATGCTCTTTTACGCTTAAAAGAAGTAGCACTTAATAATGGAAATATCTTTGAAGAATTATTAACAACCGTAATTTATGCTTCTTTAGGTCAGATAACTAATCTTCTCTATGAAGTTGGTGGTCGTTACAGAAGAAATATGTAATTTTAAAAAAAAGAAAAACTATGAAAAAAGCAGCGGTCTATACAAAAACAGGTGATAGTGGAACAACGGGGCTTGTCGGTGGGACGAGGATTAAAAAAAATGATCCACGAATTCATCTGTACGGTGAAGTTGATGAACTGAACTCGTTTATTGGGGCCGCTCTTTTTGATTTGAAAGAATTAAGAACGAAATCTACTACCGTTCAAAACAGAGATGCTTACGCTAGAGAAGTTACATTTTTAGAAAGTGTTCAGTCGTCATTATTTGATTTAGGTTCGAACCTAGCTTGTGAGCTGGAACAAAGAAAAAACTTTAAATTACCACAATTAGATAAAGGTTTAATAGACATCATGGAAGATCATATCGATCGCATGGATTCTACTTTACCACCACTTAAGAACTTTATTCTTCCTGGAGGACTTAGAGCTGCTTGTAGTTTTCATTTATGTCGAACAATTTGTCGTAGAATTGAAAGACAATTGGTTGATTTCAATGATCACAAATCAGGTGAAGCACCAGATTTTTCCATTGAATATCTCAATAGATTATCCGATTACTTTTTTATTCTTTCGAGATTTGTAAATCATAGTGAAGGAATGAGTGAAGTTGATTGGCATCCAAAGAAATAATTATCCGCCTAGAATTTTTTTCAAAAATCCCATGAAACCACCTGGGCTTTTTTCTTCTTTGTCGTCTTCGCTATTAGCGCCCAAGATCTTTTTTGATTGATGTCTTTTTGGCAGTGGGCCTTTTTCAGATTTTTTCGGTT
>JAKLJM010000005.1 GCA_023151145.1 Bacteriovoracaceae bacterium
GAAGACTCTTATTTGCACAAACATCTCAAAGAATTAGATATCGAATACATTTGCATTGAGCCCCATTTTCTCAATCGTTTGACTGTCTTTCACAATCATTTACCGATAAAAAAACTTGTTGATGAACGTCGAGTCGACATTGTTCATTGTTATGATTTCTCTTATTTATTTTCAATCAGTTTTCAACTTCAACGTCGTGTAATGGTTTCTTTGGTGCTGACACTTGAACACACTATTGAAAAACAGCTTCGGCGATATTGGTATCGACCTATTATTACACGAATCGATTCCTTGATTCTTCTTAATAAACATCTTAGAAATGATGTTATTGGTGGACTTTTATTACCACTTAAAAAAATTGAATATTTCGGAATGCCTTTAAAAAAAGAATTACTGATTCAAGATAAAGAAGCCAGTGAAGAAGAGACGCAATTTGAACTATATAAAGATTATTTTTTAGTTGGATGTTTTGTTTCTCCAACGCTCAATAATATTAAAACATTGTTGCCGTTGTTTAGTTCGCTGCATGTTCTTAATCAGAAATTACCAGCAGGTAAAAAATCAAAATTAGTTTTCATTTCCACTGCAAATTTCAAAGATATTCCGATTTTTGATTCCATGGCGAAAATGATTCAAGAAAATGAACTTCAAAATGATATGTTGTTTGTTACTGCTAAAGAGATTGAAACAGTACAGGCCAACATGAAACTCTGGATCTCGATTGACCAGTTTGACTTGATTGAAGACTACGCATTGACCGCGATTTTAAATGATGTGCCAGTCATTTTTGCACGGAACTTTTGCTCCACTGAGCTCATTCGAGAATTTCAAGGCATTGGTGAAACTTATAAATTGTGGGACGCCAGAGAACTACGGGAGAAATGGGAGAAGATCATTTTGAGCCAAGCGCTTTATCAAGAAAAAACCAGAGTCTTTAAATATTTTTTTGAACGCGAATATTCATTTAAAAACTACAAAACCCAACTTCTCGGCCTTTATACTCGAATCGTTCAACGTAGAAATCGTTTATTTAAGAAATAAGTCCCTGATTTTACATATCTATTTTAATGTAAATTGAAAAGTTTTCATGTACTTAGGTGCTAACTTCGTGTATAACCATCGAACAAGTTCATTCGCGCGTTTTTAACGCAAAAGTGGCGCCTGTTTTTAACAGGTCTATTGAAATTTCTCTCGAGGTATATTTATGGGTAAAACTACAGAAGTTAAAGCAAAGTGGATGCAAGGTTACGACGTTGTCATTGGTGAAGACGTTGAAACGGTACCATCAACTGAGTTCTCAACTCTATTGACACAAAACGTAGCGAAAAATTTCGCTGAAGGTGAAGTGTTCAAAGGAAGAATCATTTCTATTGGTCAGGACTATGTAACTGTTGATATCGGTTACAAACAAGAAGGTCTTGTATCAGTGAAAGAATTCCAAAACTACGACGGGTCATTAAAAATTAAAGCTAATGACGAAATCGAAGTTTACTTAGAAAGACTAGAGTCTCACATGGGGAACCTAATCCTTTCTAAAGACAAAGCTGAAATTCTTAAAGCATGGGATAAAATCTCTCTTGCTTGTGAATCAGGCGAGCCTCTAACTGGAACAGTAATTGCGAAAGTTAAAGGTGGATTATCAGTTGATATCGGTGTTAAGGCTTTCTTACCTGGTTCACAAATTGATATCCGTCCAACTCGTTACTTAGATAAGTACATTGGTAAAACAATGGAATTCAAAGTAATCAAGTTCAACAAAAAAAGAGGAAACATTGTTCTTTCTAGACGTGCAATCCTTGCTGAAGAGCGTGGAAAAATGAGAGGAGAAATCCTTTCTCAAATCGAAGAAGGAATGATTGTAAAAGGTATCGTTAAGAACATCACTGATTACGGTGCGTTCATTGACCTTGGTGGAATCGACGGTCTATTACACATTACAGATATGTCATGGGGTCGCGTGAAGCATCCATCTAACCTTCTTAACATCGGTGACGAAATCGAAGTTAAGATTCTTAAGTTTGATCAAGATAAAGAAAGAGTTTCTCTTGGTCTTAAACAAGTTCAAGCTAATCCTTGGGAAGAAGCTAAGAACAAGTACGTTCCAGGAACTAAAGTTGCTGGAGAAATCGTTTCTGTTAAAGACTACGGTGTATTCGTAGAATTAGATGACGGAATCGAAGGTTTAATCCACGTTTCAGAAATGAGCTGGACAAACAAAATCAAGAACCCAACTAAACACTTTAACCCAGGTGAGAGAGTTGAAGCTGTCGTTCTTGAAGTAGACGTTGAAAACAAGAGAATCTCTCTTGGTGTTAAGCAACTTCAACCAAACCCATGGGATGGAATCGTTGCTAAGTACAAAGTAGGCGATAAGGTAAAAGGAAAAGTTAAGTCTATCGTAGACTTCGGTGTCTTTGTTGATATCGGAGAAGAAGTAGATGCACTTATCCACGTATCTGACGTTTCTTGGACTAAGAAAAACGTTAACCCAACTGAAGAATTCAAAGAAGGTCAAACTGTAGAAGCTATGGTAATGGCCGTTGATCGTGAAAACCAAAAATTTTCTTTAGGTATTAAACAACTTGAGGAAGATCCATGGAAGAAGATCGAAACAAGATTCCCAGTAGGAACTGTTGTTGAAGCTGAAGTTGTTCGTGTAACTGATTTTGGTGCTTTCGTTGAATTAGAAACAGGAATTGAAGGATTAATCCACATTTCTGAACTTTCTGAGGAAAGAGTAGAGAAGCCATCTGATGTTGTGAAAAAAGGCGACGCTGCTAAAGCTATGGTTATCTCTGTAGATAAAGAAGCTAAGAAAATCGCTCTTTCAATCAAAGCTGCAAACGGCGCTGACTACAAAGTAGATAAAGTTAAGTCTGCAACTCTTGCTGACAAATTCAAAGGCTTCAATAACTAGTCTTGAATTTCATTAAAAGTTAAATGAGGGGCTTCGAAAGAAGCCCCTTTTTTTTTGTAGAGACGTTATGGATAATTTTTTTGTTGAAGAAACTGTGATTACTGAAGATCAATTTAAAATCAAATTTGCTAAGGCAAATGGTGAATTTGAAAATTGTGAATTTGTTGATGTGATCTTTGATTCATTTAATTTAAGTCACTACAAGTTTTTAGATTGCACGTTTCGTAACTGTAATTTTAGTAATTGTAATTTTAAAAGTGCAACGCTAAGAAGTCCAAAATTTTATCAATCAAAACTCATGGGCATAAACTGGAGTCCATTAAAAAACTTTGGGCAATTGTATTTTGAAGAGTGTCGTTTGGACTTCTCGGTCTTTTACAAGATGAATTTAGCCAAATCCACCTTTCTAAGTTGTCAGTTAAATGAAGTCGACTTCGAAGAATGCCAGATGATTGAAGTGGATCTTAAGCATTGTAATTTAATTGCAGCTAATTTTAATCGTGCTAATCTTCGCAAGGCCGACATGCGTTTTTGTCAAAATTTACAAGTTAATATTGAGCATACAAATTTAAAAGAAGTAACAATGGATAGTGAGCTGGCTTTGTCATTGATTCAACAAATGGGAGTAACGATTGTATGAAAAAACGTCTAGAGATTAGATTTTTAGAGTTATCGGATTATCTTGTTTGGAAAGAAGCCTACGAAAACCAAAGCTCTCCAAGAAACGATTGGGATCATTCTCATCGAAAGTCTGATACTTCTAAAATAGCTTTCAAGAAATATTTAAAAAATAATAATGAACAAAGAAAAATAGATCGAGCATATTATTACGGAATTTTTGAGAAAAAAACTGGAGCCTTAGTTGGTTTTATTATGGCCGTTGATGTTGTGAGAAGTATTACTCAATCAGCGATTTTGGGGTATACCTTATTTAATAACTATTGGGGCAAAGGTTATATGCAAGAAGCAATTATTGCATTCTATAGCATAGCCTTTAAAGATCTAGGTCTTCATCGTTTACAAGCAGGGATTGAACCACATAATAAACGTTCATTAAAAGTTGCAAAAGCTCTAGGTTTTAGAAGAGAAGGATTATCGAAAAAGATCATTTTCTTACGAGGCGATTGGCAAGATCTCGTGCAATTTGCCATTACTTGTGAAGATGTGGGGATCAAGTGGAAAGGTGAAGCGAAGAAAAATTATTAAAAAAAAGGGACTTTATAAAAAAGTCCCATATATAAAAAGGAGCATAAAATTGCTCCTTGTTTGTCAAAAATAAATTACCAACTTTGAGTAAAATCAGTTCCAGGAATTTTTTTGCAAGCACTTGCTTTTGCTTCTGATTCAAAACTTACGACTGCATCACTATCAACTTCAGCCACACTCTCACAACGGTAAGTAGCGCAATATATTCTCTCATCGTCACCAACGTCGGCACAAAAGTTTTTAGTGTATTGAACATCAAATAAATACTTTTTGCTCTGAATTCCTAAGTATTTTACACCTACAAGTTCTTCTACTTGATAATCGGCGGCATATTTTTCGATTTCAGCGATTACTAGTCTTTCTGCAAATTTGTTATTGGCAAAAGTGTTTGTACAACAAGTTAAAATAAATGAAGTTAATAATACTTTTTTCATATAATACCTATGATTAATAGTTCATGAAAATTTCAGCTTCTGCTGATTTCATCCCAGGGAAGTCTACTCTAACAATACAAGCTGAAAGATCAGCACCAGGGATCCAATCAATTTGAATTTCCCACGTTCTTTTATAAGCCTTAGTTTTTTGATTGAAGCCTGCAAAACTAATCAATGTTTGCTTATGTGTACATTCAAAACCACTCCATTGTTTTACAATTGTCACAGATGGCTCGACATCTTGTTTTGATTCAGTATCTAGAGTTAATGAAATGATGTGACCGCTTTTATGATCGTTATAAGCACTATCAACTAGGATTTGTTTTCCAGGTACTAATTTAGAGTACTCTGTATTGTAAGCAAAAGTTGATGTCGATAATAATGCTAGCGCTAGTAATAAACCTTTCATAATACACTCCGATAAATTTTAGGAGGTTTTAATAAATATTAAGAGTCTTGGGAAGGCATAAAATAATATGATGAAAAAATTACATGAAGTAGGGTATAGTTGTTATGAGGTGCCTGATGTTAACATTGAAAAGCCATCATAATTTTGACTATAATTTACGTGAATTGAATGTGGATTTTAAGGGAGAGTCTTTAAAGTTTGTTGTACTCGATAATCTCGATAAAACCATTGATCATTTATGTAAGGCCTTAGAGGAAAACGGAAGCGGAGACGATCCTTTAAGTGAGGATTACTGTCCTTACTTTGGAGTGCTTTGGCCTTCAGCTAAAGGACTCTGTCAGTATCTGTTCCAGCACAAAGTAGAGTTTAAAAATAAAAGTGTCTTAGAAATTGGTTGTGGGCTGGCCCTTCCTTCGTTTATTTTAAAAAAACAAGGCGTAGATGTTCTCGCAACGGATTTTCATCGCGATGTCCCGATTTTTTTAGAAAAAAACTTTGAATTAAATCACGTTAAATTTGATTATCGCCAATTAAATTGGAGAGAAGAGAGTGATGAAATTGGAAAGTTTGATTTTGTGATCGGCTCAGATATTTTATATGAAGGAAGGCATCCTTACGAAGTGTGTAGAGCACTTATTCATTATTTAAAACCGAATGGACAAATTATTTTAGCTGATCCCGGACGAACATATATTCAAAAGTTTGTTACGAGTATGAATGAATTGGGTTTTAAAGAAGAACTACTTCCTGAGTCAGTGGAACTTGATGGCGAGAAGAGAGAAATTTTTGTTTTTAAATTTCAATTTACTGCTTAATCATTGGAGAGTGGTCGTCTAGGCAAATGGCACAACCCAGATCTTCATGGGCTTCAATTTCATCGTTCATAGACTTCTGATATTCGGCAATTTCTTCCGTGTTCGCACCCAGAGATCTAACGAGTGTTTCGGCAATTCCAGGAGCTTTTATCTCTACGTCTATTCCCATTTCTTCGTATTCTCGCGCCTTTTGGTAGGCAATCTCAATATCCTCAATTGGACATTCAAATAAAGTTGTTTCAGACATTACTTCGATCACTTTTACTCTATTTGACATCGCCTTTAGCCTCGGTAAAGATGGTGTTAACCGGGTACAATCTATCGCCCGAATCCAAAGTTTAGCAGAATAGAGTAAAAATGGAAAAACATGTTTTGGTCGTAGACCGTGAAAAATTCATTAGAAGTATGTTTGATAATGCGATGAAAGATTCGCCTTTAAAGATAATGACGGTCGAAGGGATTCAGGACCATTATTACTTGGTGGATGACCTTAAGCCAGTGGCGGTTTTTTTCGATATTTTAACGTGTATGGGTGAGTTTGAACGAATTGTTACTTCTTCAGATAAGACCAAGCTCTATGCGATGGGCTTCCCTGAGGACTTTGATCTAGTGAAGGCCTTTGAACATAAGCTGGCAGGTAAAATTGAGAAACCTATACCCGCTGGTCAGTTTAGATCTACTATAGAGCGCTATTGCCTCTAATTCATGGCAGCCCCATAACTATTATTTGACGGATTTTCTAGGGCTTAGGCCTTTCTTACCCCCTCAACCTATCTAAGTTTTCGAGGGATAATCTATAATATTCATAAGCTTAATTAAATGGTGGTACCCATGCGGTTTTTGCACACACTCACAACAGTCGTATTGATTTTCTCAATCTATCTTTTAGATTTTACCCCGCATGCCTCTTTGATGTTGGAAGCGCGCGCTGAAGAAGCGGCATCTTCAAATATTGCAACACCTAATGCTACTGCGACAACTAATCAACAAGCTCAACCTGTTACACAAAGTGAACAAGAAAAAATTGATGAAGCGAATGGAACCAAAGAAAAAAGTGTTCAGAAGACTGGGTTAAGTAAAGATATCAGCGATGAAAATTTTATTACTAATATTACGGCCATCGCTGCTGCGTATGCTACTACGACGATGATTGTTGCATGTAAACCAATTGCTACAGATATGTACGTCGCAGCAGGTGCTGGAGCAATTTGGGTTGCAGGTGAAATCATGGCTGCCATGAAATATTCTAAATCAGTAAAAGAATTAGAGAAAAATTTCATGGAAGAATTTTCAACCAAAAGAGAAGATACTGAAAAACAAATTACATCTCTTATGACTTTAAAAAAATCATATGAAGATGCAAAAGGTGTCGTAGAATCAAAGCTAAAAATGCAAAAAGTTGCTTTAATTGCTTATGCAGCAGCTGCGGTTGTTGCAATGGCTAGTTACTTAACTTTTGAATGGGCAAAAGATATGGTAACCAATTGCAATAGCGCACCTATCGAGAAACTTTTTTCAAAAAATCAGAATAGTAATTCGAAGTTAATATTCATAACCTCTTTACTCTCAAAATATTTTTTAAAAGATGCTCATGCAGCCTCAACGCCTTTTTGGTTTTTAGGAGGTGCAGGGTTGGCTTTGTTTAAAGTTACTTCACTAGCACAATCTGAATTTGTTAAAACAATGGTTCAATCTCCGGTACAAAGAGCTGCGCTTTATGGTGCTTTTGGGTTACTAATGACGATGGCTATTTCTGCTGGAGAAAAAATCTTAAAGAATATCGACGGTAATATTGAAAAAATTGATGGAATGATTAATCGCCTTAAATTTTTATCTAAAGGTGGCCTTGCAAATAAAATGCAAGAAAAAGAATATCAACTTTTTAAAAAGAAACTTGCAAATCAAACTTATCAAGTTTCGACTAATCCAAAGGAAACGACAATTTGTGCAACTTCAGGTACAGTTGGAGCTTGTTCAAGTACTGAATTGAAGTTGGCATCGATGCCAGACTTTACAAGTTTACCAGGGGGAATGCAGACTTTGGGAACGAGTTTAGCAAGAGTGGCGGATTCTGTTGGTGGGAAAAATTCTATATCTGGAGCAACTCTTTCTTCTGTCGATACATTGGCAGGAAAGTCAGCAGCACTAAGAAAATCTTTAAAAAACAAAGAAAGAGAATTAATTTCGAAAGATAAAAAATTAGTTAAAAGCAATATTGAAGGTAATGCTAGAAAAATCGCGGCAAAATTAAATGCAATCACTAGAAAGAAGGTTGCTGAATCAGGAATGACTCCAATGGCCGCCAATAATGCAATTGGTGGGTATTCAAGCATGATGTCAGGTGATGGTAAAGCAGTAGCAGATTCAGATGCTAAAAAAGGTATCGATAAAACTGCAGGTGTCGTATCGACAGAAGCAAAAGCAGATAAGACTGGGGACTTAGATTTTAACTTTAATGAAGAGCCAACTGCTGGTAGCGAAGAAATAGCCGGAGTCGCTGGTACAACTTCTGAAAATTTAGATGAATTTGAAACTGGAGCACTGGATGTCAATTCAGACTCCACGAAAAATATTTTCGACATAATATCAGGACGATATTTCAAGTCGGGATTCCCACGCCTTTTGGAAGAGGAATTATAGGTTTTTAAACTAGGACGTTTTTATGTTGTACGTTTTGCGAGCATTTTTTATTGCCATTTTGTCGGGATCACTTCTTTTATTTGATTTTTCTTATAAAGGAATTGAGACTAAAAAAGTTTATGCTGAAGAAATTAAAGATTCAAATATGTTTGCCACACTAGCGATGTCGGCAACTGGATTAATAGCTTCTCGATTATTTACTTATCCCAAACTCACTCCTGATATGATGGCCGCTGCTGTTGGGGGTGCCGCCTTTATCGCTGGAGAGATCGCAGCTTATGCTCAATTTCGTGAACAATTAAAAGACTTTGAAATGGAAATTGTTCGCGACGATAAAGGGAATATTGATAATAAACAAATTGAGACCATTGAAAAACTATTACAAAGTTATGAAAAAGGTAAAGATACAGCTAAGACGAAAAAAACATTACAAATGGCTGCAGCCGCAGCTTTTGCCGTAGCCGCTGGTATTGCCGCATTTACGACCGGGACAGATGAAGCTGCACTTACAGCTTGTAAAACGGCAATCACTACAGCAGAAACCGCAGCAGCTTCATGTTTAGCTGCAGCTTCAGCAGAAACACTTTGTCCAAATCCATATTGTAATTGGGCATCCTATGCCTTGTATCAAGCAGCTTGTCCTAAATGTGCTGCAGATGTTCAGGGTATTTTAACAAATCACTTAGCAGTTGTTATGGGACGAGAAACTCCAGGACCAAATATGGGTTTCTTTACCAAAGTTTTAACGACTAAAAAAACAATGGATACTTTAACAGGCCAAGCATGTCTTGGAGTGCCAAACACTACGGCAGCAGCAGTTGCTTCTGCAAAAGCTGCTTGTCCTTCGGCCAACCAAACGACTACGATGATGGAGGCTGGTGGTGGACCACAGCTAACCTGGTTTGCTCAACAACAAATGAGTCCCTATAATCAAAAACTCATAGCATTTATTTTAAGTTCATTCTTAGTTCCTCAAGCACACGCTTCAACTTTCAGTTCTCCATTATCGATGATGGGTATCGCGAGCTCGACTGCGGTGGCGTTTGTTATGGCCAATTATTTGGGTGTAGCAAACATGGTAGATATGAATCTTTTAATTGCAAAAAGAAGAATGATTATTTGGGCAGCAATGGCAGCTACGACGATGATGGCCGCTCAAGCAACAGATAATGTTATTCAGAAAATTGAATCTAATATTCAAAAAATTAAAAACATTCTGCAAAGAATGTATGAACTTCATCCAGGCTCTTTTGCCAGCAAACCACAATTAGTAGATGCTTTGAAAGGCAAATTGACGCCAATTAAAAAATTAACAGAAGTAGCGATAAATAATGTCGATGCTAATGGGAAAAAAATTGAAGGAACAACAGGGAAACTTCCTTGTGTCTTTGGTGATAGTTCTGGGAAATGTGCAGATGTTGAAGCGGCCATGCAAAAAATGGATGGTTTCAACTCCCTTCCTGCTGAACTTAAAAATGAAACTAAAGGAGTAATGGATTTAGGGAAAGCTTTAAATGGAGCTGATAAAATAAATTCTGGTGCCCTTGATGCTGCAGGAAAATTAGCAGATAAAGCCAATGCTCTATCTGAACGTGCTAAAAATCAAAGAAAGAAACTTCAAGAAGTTTTAAACGCTAGAAAAGATGTAAATGGTAAGTCTCAAAATTATGATTTTGATAAAAATACCAATGATATGAAAGCATCTTTACTTAAAAATATTGAAGACAATATGAAGAAAAAAGGCTTAACCAATGCTTCTGTTGCTCAGATGTTTGGAAGTGATATGAATGCACTTGCTGCCTTAAGTAATAAGGGTGAACTAGATGGAAAAAATAAAAACAATAAAGGAAACGTGGTTGATCTCTCTGGTGCAGCTAATGCAAAACCAGTAGAAGATCCAAATAAAGATTTAAGTAATATCGATTTAGCCGCTGAAGACGTTGCAGGAATTAGTGCTGATGAGTTAGCTGATGCTGCAGGTTCAACCGCTGAGACTAAAGATATGACTGAAGAATATGATTTAAGTTCTAATGTGCACACTGATCCAGAAGTAAATATTTTTGATATTATCTCGAAACGTTACATGTCTACTGGATACAAAAGACTACTGCAAAGAAAAAACATGAAATAAAGAAAAAAACCCAAAGCGATGCTTTGGGTTTTTTATTTTCTCTGATATGATTTTTAAATGGAAAAAAATAAAATCACGCAAGCACTTATCGATCAATTAACTTCAGAAGTTTCTAAACAAAAAGAAATAGTAGATGATTCAAAAGCTCTTCAAACTCATCAAGATTTAAAGTCTGAAGGAAAATACGATACGCGTGCGATTGAAGCGGGATATCTTGCAGATGCTCAAAGAAAACGTTTAGAAGAATTAGAACTAGATTTGCAAATGTTACAAGAAATTCCAAATGAAAATACTACAAGCATTCAAATCGGTTCACTCGCTGAATTATCTCATGCAGGTCAAACTCGTTGGTATTTTTTCTCTCCGAACTGTGGAGGAACGATCCTTTCAATCGACGGAATAACGGTATTAGTTATTTCAGTCTTTTCTCCACTTGGAAATGAAGCTGTTGGTTTAAGTGTAGGTGATGAGTTTACAATCGAAACGCCAAAAGAAGAGCGCGTTTATAATGTAGTTAGTGTCCGTTAATTTTTTAAAGAAAAAATAATCGTTTTAAGAACAAAGTAATCTATATTTTTTGGATGTGGCTTAAAGGTCCATTGTTGAATGGCCGAGATCGCAGCATTGTCTAAGATGGAGTGGCCTGAACTTTGAAGGATGTCGAAGTTTTTTAATTGACCATTCGCCAGCACATTAATTTTTACTTTTAAGGTACCTTCTAAATTTCTTTTGATAGCGGCTCTTGGATACTGAGGTTCTTGGTAATTTTGAATGGCTCCATTAAAACCAGTTCCATTGCCTAAACCTTCACCGCTCCCATTTCCAATATCAGATCCAACACCAGAGCCATTATTATTACTACCAGAATTTGTGTTTTGCTCTGTCGATTCATTAGTGGTGGTAGTCGTCGAAGTTGTCGAAGTTGTCGTTGAAGAAGAGCTAGTCGTTGAAGAATTTTGTTTTTTACCACCATTTCCTGCTTTTTTATTTCCCATTGAAAATCCACCCAAATCAACAGAGATGAGGTTTTTTTGTTCTAAGCCTTCACTCCATTCAACTGAATTAGAATGAGACGTAAGTTGCCAAATGAGGGCAGGAATTGCATGAACAAGGATGGCAAGGATGAAGGCAGACTTCGTGTTATTTAAACGTATTAGGATCAGATTTTTCATAGGGAATCTATACCTTAACCACGTTTACTTTTTCAAGCATAAAGGGCATAGCAGCAAATTGGTAAATAATTAAGTTTTTATAACTTTTTATGATGAAACTGTATGATTTTTTTTGGAGTTTTGTGCAACTATTTGTATGATGAAGAACAATAAAGGTAAATAAAATGGTAAAAAAAATCGAAGAAAAGCTGACTAAAGGCGAACAAACTAAGAAAAAAATTTTAATTGAAGCTCTTCAATTATATTCAGAGAAAGGTGTTCAAAACACTCCATTTCAAGAAATAGCCGATAAGGTAGGCATTACGCAAGCTGCTCTCTATAAGTATTTTGCGAATAGAGATGAGTTATTAAAAGAAGCAGTTTGGCTTGCAGGAGTCATGGGAAGAGAATATTTTCAAATAGATTCAAAAATCGAATCTAAAATGACTGAGAAAGAAAAATTTTATCACTATATAAAAGTAAATATAGATTGGGCCCAAAATTCAAAACCGTTTAATGTGGGTTTACTTTCATTGCATTATTTTGCAACTCAAATTCCTGCGATCGGAGAAGTTCATAAAGAAGTTATGAACTTGAGAATGAATAAAATTAAATTACTAGTTACAAATTGGCTAAAAGAAGAAGATAAAAAAATGGAAAGTACTAATACCATTATTATCTCAATACACAACATGCTCTTAGGTGAAATGCTAGAAGCATACAATTTATCTGGAAATGAAACGATTAAAAAACGGGCCGATCGTATTTTTTCAAATATTCTTAAAATTTTAGATCTTGAATAGATATTTTTTCAATAGGAGCACTGAGCTGCATGAAAGAAAAGCAATTGTTCCTCCAAAAAATAAAGCCTCTTGAGTTTTTAAAATTGATTGTCCTGAAAAGAGGACAATTAAACAAAACAAACAAGTAATGAAAGCAGATGCACGAATCGCAGAAAAGTGGAATCGATGAATTAGTTGATATGTTCCTAGAGCTGCCGATAAACAAACGATTAATTGGACAAAGGGAGTAATTGAAGAATTCATGTGAGCGCCTTTAGGGCCAAGAATATAAGTGTTGATAACAATGCGATAAATCCCAATCTTCCACCAACGCCATTAAAAAAAGGCATTCCTAAAGAATAAAGAGTAGCTGCTATTGTGGAAGTTATGAATAGATGCGAAAGATTCAAAACATTTAAAAATGTCCCCATGCCAATAAAGGCACCAGCGTATAGAGTAGAAGGGAGATGTGTTGAAGTTTTTTTAGTTGGAATAAAAGAAGCGAGAAGTCCAATTAAACTGGCAGAAAAAACAGCACTTAGTAGAGCAAATTTTTGAAGAAAAAAGCAACCGAGCATTCCCAAGAAAAAACCAATAAAATGTGTGGGAGCCGATCTACGAAAAGATGATAAGATCATTTGACTCTTATTTTTTCGCTTGTAGGTCAGTGTGTTTATTTGTTTCTTCTTCTAGTTCTTCTTGGCTAGTTGCTGATTGTAATTTTTTAAAATGTGCTTTTTCATCTTCACTTTTTGCAAAAGTAATCATTTCAGGCAAAGCCCTTTTCACTTCTTCAATAGTCATTCTTTTTTTATTGAATTCATAACAAATTAAGCACATATATTTTTATCCCTCACGTATAATAATCCTATTGTAACAGCTTTTTTCCTTCCGAGGGAAATAGTCAGTTAAATTTAATCTTTTTTTAAGGTTTAAGATGAAATTGTTTATTTTGATGTGTTCGCTCTCATTTCTCTTTAAGGCCTTTGGTGTAGAACCAGTTCCCCAGGCGGTCGCTGTCCCCGTAGAAAAGCCTAGCTGTTCTATGGAAGGTGAATTAGCCGGTGGGAGTATGATCGGGGCCATGCGCTGTTGCCATGGTTTAACCCTAGCGAATTGGTGGACTCATCAAAACTTAAACTTAGGCTGTCAAATGCCTCCTCCTCCTGGCACAGGGGGAACATGTATCAAATGTGGTGATGGTAAATGTGATCAGAAGAATAACGAAAATAAGTGTAACTGCCCAAAAGATTGCAAAAGTTAGTTTTGTCGATAAATCGTCTAGTGTTTAATTCAGTCTTAAAGATTAAGATATAAGGCAACAGATTTGAAAAAGGAAAAGAGATGAAAAAAATATTCTTAGCTTTGTGCTTTATAAACCTAAATGTTTTTGCTTCTGAAAGTTTCTATGATTTCAAAGTAAATCATGGTGAAGGTGGAGTCATTAATTTTTCTGATTATAAAGGTAAGGTCGTCGTTCTTACCAATATTGCAACTAGATGCGGATTCACCGATCAATTAGATGACTTAGAGACAATTTACGCAAAATACAAAGATAAAAATGTAGTTGTCCTAGGAATACCATCGAATAACTTTTTATCGCAAACCCCAGAAGCCAATAAAGAAGTTGTTCAGTTTTGTAAGTTGAAATACAAAACAAATTTTCCGATCACTGAGAAAGTAGATGTCATTGGAGACTCTAAACATCCCATTATAAAATGGGTCAATAAGCAAAAAGGTTTTGAAGGGCCAATTTTATGGAACTTTGAAAAATTCATCATTGGTAAAGATGGTAAAATTATTGAGCGTTTTCGTTCAATCACAAAACCAACAGATAAAGATGTAATTGCGGTCATTGAAAAAGCCCTTAATTAAGCCTTTGTCTTTTTAACTAGCTAACGTATCAGAACTTCGAAGCTTGGATATTTTCAAAGAATATGGCATAATGCCTATATGAATATCTAAGCTTCACCACAAAATTTAGTCTTTTTTTAATCAATCAACATTGTTTTCAATTTTTCATTCAGGAGTTTCATCATGAACTTAATTCGTTTGGATTTTTCCATTGTTATTATTTTTTTCCAGCGAGACAGTTATGTTCATAAAAAAATTAATTATAGGGATACTTTGTTTTTATACATTTGATACGAGAGCTAGATTTAGGAATGGGGCGGTAAGCCGTTTCCCCAACTCGATTGAATATTCAATTGAAACGACTAGAAAAAAGGAGATCGTACGCCGTAAAAGCCGATCCTACAAAAATAAAAAATGGGCCGAAAGGAAAAAATATCGTCATAAAAGTATGTCGTTAAAGGGAACAAGGGCTAAAGATCATCGTTATTCTAATCAACAAAAAATTCGTCGAATGTTTCGAAATTCGTAATAGATAAGAAGAAAGTGCAAAGCGCACTTTCTTCTTATTTGTTAACAAAAAAGATGAGTAAATCTTGCGGTTTTTTCTGATTTTTTTCAGCAATTTCTGAAAGTGTTTGAGTCGCACTATCTATGGCGAGACCATTGTTTTTCATTTTCACTAGAACACTTTCAGTTTCTTGTTTAAAAACTTCCGCAACAATTGAAATTTTTGAATTCATCAGATTTCCCATGACAAGTTTTGGACTAATTTGTGTGCTTTCATTTCCGCCAAATGAAAATAGGGCAATGATGATAAGAATCGGTACTAAATTAAGCCATACTTTAAAGTCTTTTAAGTGATTCAGAAATGGTTTCCAGTTTTGGTAGAGATGCAAGAAAGCTAAGACCATCATTAAAATCCCTACCCAGCCGTGAATTTCTTCTAAGGCGTGGCTCTTAAAAAAGAACTTAAAAAACAGACCTGTTCCAGCAACGACAAAAAAAGCAAATCCTGTACCACTAGTAATATATTTTCTTAAAGCATTCATTGATAGACTCCTTACTCATTTATTTAAGCATTATGTTTTCGTATTGGGCATGATTCAGATTAGCTTTTAGGAAAAGAGAACGCAGTTCTATAGGCTAATACGAATAATGAGCAGGAGAGTTTTATGCGTGAGTTAAAATAATGGGATATTTTTTGGTGATAATCATCGAATGCTCAAACTGAGCTGCGAAGTTGCCCTTGTCTGTTGTTAAGGTCCATCCATCACGACATTCGACGGCCAAAGAAGAGCGAGTAGAGAGAAAAGGTTCGATAGTAATGACTTGGCCTAATTTTAATTTTCTTTTATCTTTTGGATCAAAGAAGGGAGCAATAAAGCCGGGCTCTTCGTGAAGAGCTCGACCTACACCATGACTTCCTAAATTTTCAATTATTTTTAAATTATATTTTTTTGCCACTCTTTCAATTTCTCGCCCAATTAGATTAAGTGAAGCGCCTGCGGTAGCCACTTTCATGGCGGATTGTAGGGCTTCTTTTGTAGCCTTGAGAACTGTTTGTTGCTCTTTATTTGGATTATTTCATACAACAAATGAACTACCAGTATCAGCGAAATAACCATTTAGTTCAGCTGAAACATCAATATTGATCATGTCGCCATCTTTTATGACGTAATCATTAGGAATACCATGTGCAATATCTTCGTTAATTGAAATACAAGTTGTACCTGGAAAATTGTAACAATATTTTGGTGCTGACTTCGCATGATGAAGTTCTAAAAAACTCCTTCCAATTTCATCCAATTCTTTTGTCGTCATTCCAGCTTTAGCTTCACTCATCATTAGCTTTAACGTTTCAGCCACAATCTTACCAATAGATTTTAGTGCTTCTACGTCTGCTTGAGTTTCGATGGTCATAAGTTCCTCGCTAGAAATGAAAGTGAAAACTTATCAAATTATATAATGGATTTGAATTTAAAATTGCAGAGAGGTTGACTTTGCCTTAGGGAGATTTTAGTAACTGAGGTAGAAAAAGATGGGTAACTTTGATAAACGATTCTCGGAAATGATCAGGGAGTCGATTGAGATTGCGATTAACTGCTCGGTTTTAAGTTTTTGTTTCGAATTGAAAATATTTCGCAATATCTGATGTAATTCATCGCCAAGTCACTGATTCATTACATATTAATGAAATATTATTTTTATTGTTGTATCTTTTTAAAATAACTTGCGTAGAGTGAGCCTAGTAAAGTCAATGTTTCGTTTCTTATTCGATTCTTCAAAACCAATCCAATAGCAAATCAAAATATTTTTCATACATTAATAACGTCACAAAATGTGATAGTTCATAGGAGTCCTTTATGAGTCAGAAAATTTACGTCGGTAACTTAGGTTACTCAGTTACTAACGAATCACTATCAGATAAATTTGCACAATTTGGTACAGTTCAATCTTCAAAAGTTATCATTGACCGCGATACAAATCGCAGTAAAGGTTTTGGTTTTGTCGAGATGTCTTCAAAAAATGAAGCATCACGAGCAATTTCAGATCTCAATGGTACTGAATTTGAAGGTCGTGCTATGAACGTTTCGGAGGCTAAAGAAATGGCACCGAGAACAAGTTCAAATCGTTGGTAATTAACCCAATTAGACCCGTCTTGAAAATGATGGGTCTTTTTTTGTTCATTTCGGCATTACATTTTGAACAGTTTTCCAAACTTCTTCAATATCAGCATATTTATAAGAGTGGATTTAAATATCTCTCACTCCGTCCATGGCCTTCCAGGGAATATTGGGATGCTGATTTCTTTTCTTAGTTCTAGTTCCAGGAGTAAAAAACTTCGGAGTCTGGTAAATATTCTCATTATGGAGATATTAACAAGAATGGCCCTTTCAGAGTTCAATATACCAAAAAGCATTGCCAGTCCATTCTCTGTAAAAACTAAGGGTAATTTCTGTTTCCCGCCTCTTGTTGTTTTTGAAGTCACCATTTGTGACTTCAAACTGGAATACTCTGCATTGGATAGCTGAAACATAAAGTCCTTAGGGAAACGATCGAGATTACGCTTAACTGCTTGGTTTAAGACTTTGGTTTCAACTTGATAAAGACTGGCAAGATCAGAGTCTGACATGACCCTTTAACCTCTGAGTGCAAATCAAACTTCGACTTCTATTTGAAAGGGGTTTGAGACGTTTTGTAGTATATGTGCTTTAAGTGTGCTTGTGTGAATTGTATTTGCTTAAAATTTTCCGAGAACTTTAGAACAACATCTAGGGAAACATGCTTGAACGTATTGTTTCCAAAATATTCTAATGGAACACGCCATTGACCTTTTGGGTGTAAGTAAAGAGAATCATGATCAACTAGAAAATGAAAATCTAGAGGGGATTCTTCCGCTTTAAAGTCACCGGTAAATTTATACAATTCCGAGCTAGCAATAAAAGTATCCTTTTCCAAATCTGGCATTGAATTATCTACATTGTAAAAAGAACTTAAGGCCATAATTGAAATCAAGTTTGTGTCTATTGCACTTGCATTAGTTAACATGACGTAAGTCAAATGATCTTTTGGTGAGTAGGCTGCAAGGGTACTAAAACCATCAACACCTCCACTATGACCATACAGTGTTTTATCATCAAAAGGAAATGTAGTTAGCCCAAGGCCATAATTATCCTTCATGACCATCATCTTATTTAGGCTTTCTCCATTTAAAAGTTTACCATTCATTAACGATTCAAAAAAAATAGCCAGCTCTTTGGCAGTTGATACTATTCCACCTGAGCCCAACATAATGGAATGGTGGGTATTTGAACTTTTAATCCATGAAGTTCCTTTTTCAAAACTTTCAACTTCATTATTTCGGGGATAATTACTATTAACAAGATAAGTATTTTGTAGATTAAGTGGTCTAATTATTTTATCAATTAAGATTTCAGAAAAATCTTTTTTCGTGATGAGCTCAGCTATTACAGATAGTAAAAAAAAACCAGTGTTGCAATATGAATACTTTTCACCTGGCATAAAAAATCTTGAATAGCATTTGATCATTTCAAGTTTTTCAATTCTACTGAGTCCTTTTTCGTAATGCTCTAGATATTCGGGGCGATCAGTGTAGTTTTCAATACCAGATCGATGCTGCAAAAGGTGCTCTATGGTTACATCTTTCAAATTCTCGTGATCAGGAAAAAACTTTTCTACCGGAGTTTGAAGATCAAGAAGATTCTCTTCAATAAGTTTTAAAATAATTGTAGAAGTATAGGTTTTAGAAATTGAAGCCAGTCTATAGATATGCTCTGAGCTATTATCTTTAAGTTGGGAACCAAAACTTCGCTGAAAAAGAACTTTTTGATTTTGATAAAGCAAAACAGTGCCTGATGTTCGGTCATTTAATTCAATTGAATCAATAAAAGCATTAATTTTTTTCATGGAAAAATAGTAACAGGATTTTTGAATTAATGGAGTTTTTTTAATGGCGCACCCAAATAGATGACTTTTGAACTTTTTGCATGGCCAATGCAACTTGAAGTACTAAATTGGCACATCAAGTTTGTAACTCATTAATTTTTGAGATCAATTTTTCTTTTAGTTCTTGGCAATTTTGTATCAACAACTTCTTCAATCAAATCGAGTCTTTCAAAGACAACTTTAAAAACTTTATTTGTGTCAGATTCAAGTTTATCCATTCGTTCATGTAAATCTTTTTCAAGAAGTAAAAAACTTCGAAGTTTTTGAAATGGACCCTTCGCTAAAGACCCGATAACTCTTTTGTTAATCTCGGCATTACATTTTGAACAGTTTTCCAAATTTCTTCAATATCAGCATGTTCATAAGAGTGGATTAAAATATCTCTCATTCCGGCCATGGCCTTCCAGGGAATATTGGGATGCTGATTTCTAAATTCGAGAGTTAGTCTTTTAGTTGCTTCACCAATAATCAGAATTTGGTGTTGAACCGCTGAAATAGTTTTGAGATCTTTTTCAAAACTTTCAAAAGTCATTCCTTGGGTGAAGGAAAAACACAAATTAATTGCATTCAAAATATCTTGAATATAAGTTTTATTTCGATCAAGCGGCTGAGTCATAGATTGCTTTTGCTGTACGAAGAATTTCTTCTTTACGTGTTTGGTTTTGGCTGCGCTCGATTGATTTTTTTGTTAATAAATCAATTGATCTACCAGAAAGAGAGATAAGTTCATCGCGCATGTCAACATGGTCGAGGAGCGTCCATTCAGCATCCGAAGAAAACTCAACCATGACATCGATATCGCTATTGTTTTTAAAATCGTCTCTTAGAATTGAACCAAAAATATAAAAAGTCTTGATCTTCCATTTGATGCAGAAGTTTTGAAGTACGTTTACTGGAATAATTTGATGTATTTTATCCATGAGTGAAGTTTAGCAACGTTGGGGATTTTTGTAAATTTAAATGGCGCACCCGTGTGGATTCGAACCACAGACCTACCGCTTAGAAGGCGGTTGCTCTATCCAACTGAGCTACGGGTGCATAATTGTGCTTGAAAAGTAATAGAGAAATTAAGGTTTAGTACACATATTGTCAAGCCAAAATGTTTAGTTAAGTTATTGAAAATTAAAGCTAGAAGAAAAAGTTTTCTAAGGATATTCTAGCCAGGAGTTCCTTCATAAACCTTTTGTTTAGTTTTTTTCTGACTGCAGTTAAAATCATAGGGAACTAGTATTTTCCAATTCTCTGATGAATTAAGGATGACTCCTACATGAGTTTACAACGTAAGTATTTTACCAATGTTGAAGATTTAAAAATTTTTTTAAAAGAGCATACACCAGCGCTTTATGTTTCTTCGGGAACATCGACTGTTATTCCTTTTGAAGCGCTTGAAAAAGTGATTGCCGATGGTGTAGTGGCCGATTTGTCTGGAATCAAAGGTTCGTTGTCTTTTCGAAATCCTGGAGAGCTGACAGTTAAGGGACATGTGACTTGGAAAGAAGCTAAGGAATTTTGCTTGCAGCATGGTTATGAAATCATGACTTCACCAACGGAAGAGTTAGCGGGAATTCTCGCAGGTATTGCCACTAGTTGTACTGGTGAGAGATCATTTGGTTTTGGAAATTTGCGATCACAAATTGTAGATTTGGTTTTTCTTGATCAAAATGGTGAGGAAAAAATATTATCGTCACAAAAAAAACTTGATCCAAATATTTCAGCGAGTTTGAAAGATTATCAAAATGCATTTTCACAGTTTAAAAATTTTAAAAATGCACCGTATCCGCGATTTGAAGTTGAAACGGATTTAATGACAGGCACTGAAGGACAATTAGGCATAATTGTTGAAGCAACGTTGAAAGTTAGAAAAAATGCTAGTGAAACGTATTTGTTTTTTAAGCTCCCTAAATGGACTGAAGATTATTCTGCTCATTTAGAAATTTATGAAAAAATTCAAAACTTCAGAACTCGTGTGTTTGCCTGTGAGTTTTTAGATTATCAGTCGCTCAGTTATATTCCTGAAAATGAAAATCCTGCTCCTGGGAAAGATTTAATCTTTTTGGAAATCGCTCAAGAGGACTTTGAAAATTTTTATAATGATTTTGTTGCTCAATTAAAGAACGTTGCCGAAGAAGATATTTTTGAAATGAATGGAAGCAAGTGTAGAGCCTTAAGAGTTTTAGTTCCTCGCTCTATATTTGAAGTCAACTCTCGAATGGGTGTCACTAAGAAAGGGACAGATGTTCAAGTTTCTAGAGAGCATTTTAGAGATTTATTAGAAATATATAAAGAGTTAAATCAATTGGGAGTGGCTTGTAATTTATTTGGTCATTTTGGTGATGCTCATTTACATTTCAATTATATGCCAACTAAGGAACAAGAAGAATTGTGTCTGAAAAAATTTGATGAGCTTTATTCTCGCGTTTTAAAATGGAATGGTTCTCCCTTTGCAGAGCACGGGATTGGTTTATTGAAAAAGAAATTTATTCAGCCTTTTCATCATGATGTTCAACGCCAAGTTTTTAGAGATATCAAAATGAAAATGGATCCCTATCAGCAATTTTTCCCGCAAGGTTTCATGAATGTAGAAGGTAAGGTTTAGTAATGTCGACAATGAAAGCAAGAATTTTTAAATCTCACCAACGAATTTT
>JAKLJM010000363.1 GCA_023151145.1 Bacteriovoracaceae bacterium
TGAAGGATTTAACAATGTGGCCAAGCAAGTCCAAAAAAGGGCTTACGGTTTTAAAAACTTTAATAATTATCGATTGAAATTGTTATATGTCTGTTGTTGATGAATGCGGTGAGTTCCACCATTAAGGGAGAAGAGTCATTCTGAGGCGTCGAAGGCGTTTGCCAGTGACCCTCTTTTGGATTTCAAAAAAAATGTTAGGAATTTTGGTTCGAAAAGCTTTACAATTGGTGCCTCGGGCGAGACTCGAACTCGCACATCCTTGCGGACGGCGGATTTTGAATCCGCTGCGTCTACCATTCCACCACCAAGGCATTTGCCTATCTTAAGAGAGACACTAATCTCTTGTCAATGAATTAGTGGCTTTTTAAGAGCTCTAGAGCTTCTCTGACTTGATAACGAAACACATCTTCGCCTAACTCTTTTACAAGGGCAGAATTGTCTAAAACTACCGGATATTTGAGATAATCAAATAAATAATTTGGGAAGTTCCAAACCGGCTTAATAATTTTAGCAATTTGTTCTAGTCCCGCGAAAGAGACGGGTAATGATTTTTTAGCGGTAATGGATCGAGCTTCCTGGATGCTAATAAAGTCATGGGGAGCAACGTTGTATATTCCAGTTTTTAATTCAAAGGCTGAGCGCACGATGATATTGGCCATATCAAATTCGTGAATAAATTGAAACATGGGATTATAGTCCATGGGAACGGGAGCATATTCAGTAGTGAGGTACGTACTTATAGAATTTTTAATTTGAGGCCCAATAATATTGCATGGCCTAAGCACTATAGTCGATAGTTCATTTTGAAAACGATACATCCAATTTGTACACATCTGATCCATCTCTACGACATCACGAAGCTCTGGATATTTGAATGAAGCTCGAAGGGGAGCATCTTCTTTAATAAAGAGTGGATTATCAAATAAGGCACCAAAAACATGATGAGTAGAAAGTATGATGAGTTTTTTCGTTTTAAACTTTGTCGCCAATTCTAGGATGGTATTAGTACCTGTTAAGTTCACACGAATTCTGGAATTATTATTTTTAAGAGGAGAGACGTGGCTGACTCTGGCCAAGTGAATGACTACGTCGAAGTGATTGTCACGAAAAAGTTTTTCAAAGTTGTTTCTAGAATAAGAAAAAGTTTGCTGATGGAAATTTTTAATTTCACCAAACTCTTTTAATGGGCGTGAATCAATACCTAAAACTTTATGCTGTGGATATTTTTTTAGAATAATTTCGGCGGTAAGTTTAGCCAATCCGCCACTGATACCAATAATGAGAATATTTAAAGGTTGTTCGTTATTTAATTGATCCATATTATTTTTTCACACGTACAATTTGATTAGTAATATTTTTAAAAATATTTATTCCACGTTTGGGGATTGTTCTTTTGTTCTTTAAGCCTTCATCTGTTAACTTTTTTACTCGAGCTTCTAGTTCGTGAACAATTGCATCGATTTCATGATCGGAACTATCGGCGTTTACATTGGTAGGTAACTGATAAAGTTCACCAATATAAATGTCAACGGGAGAGGGAAGAGGAATTAAATTTGGAGACAGTGGAAGTGCTGGCACTTTAAAAATTTTTGGTAAGAGTTTTGAATGATATACAAAGGGATAAAACTCTTCTGCACCTATTACTGCTATTGGTAAAATCGGAGTCTTCACCGTTAAGGCCATACGAACAAAACCACGAGTGAATTTTTGTAATTGATAGTGATTTTTTGTACTTTTGGCAATACCAGAAACACCTTCTGGGAATACTAAAACAGATTCACCTCTTTTTAAAAGTTCAATGCAGTTTTGGCGATCACCTAAAACAGCACCTCCCTCTGCTGACCAAAGTCCTAGAAAGGGAAGACCATTGAGAAATCTTTCAATCATTGGCCTTAGGACTATGGGCTTATCAAACTCTAAGGCAAAAGCAGAGCAAATTAGTAGAGCATCTAAAGGAATTTGTCCGGTATGATTTGAAATGGCGATGAAATTTTTTAAATCGTCTGCATTTTGATTTTGATTTAAATGAACCTTTACATCGAAATAATATCGATAGAATGGAAATATGAGCTTTAAATCCCGAACTGCACAATCAGGCTTTAGACCCCAAGGATCAGGCTCTGCACGGTATTTATTTTCTAATTCGCTTAGGATGTAATCAAAATTAGGTTTAGACATAATTTCTTCACTTGAAAATACTAAATTGGTCTCTTGTTAGACTATTCTAGCAAAAGCTACAGCCTTCACAATAGTATGGCAAAAGAGGTATAATGAGCATAACTTCGCCGGGAGCGCGTATGAGACAGCAAAAAAATAATTCAAATGGTATACGAGAAATGATTTCACAATTTCAGAAAGAAGTGATGAAAACAGGAGTTATTGGAAAAAAAATGCTGACTGCTTCGCGAACGAATGCTCATCTTAAAGAGACCTATGAAGAACTCGGACGTTTAGCTTTTGAAGCACTAAAAAAAGAAGAGCTAGAGTGGTATCATCCTCGCTTAAAGCATATGATGCAAACAATAGAAGCTTGTCAAAAAGACTTAGAAGAAATTGAAAATCAAGTGCAGAAAATTAAATTTGCTTCTGCACCTGAAGATATTTCTCGAAAAAAATAATTATTCTAAATCATCTGCACTTACGACTGGTGCTGTTTTATTCAAGATAAAGTTTAAGATGGCTTGTGCGAATTCATCACAGCCTTTTTTGGTTTCAGCAGAAACAAAATAAAATTGTTTC
>JAKLJM010000364.1 GCA_023151145.1 Bacteriovoracaceae bacterium
TTAATTTGTAGAACTTGTTGTAACATTTCATCCGCTGTCGTTAATGTCTTCGCGTTAGCTTGGAAGTTTCTTTGCGCCGTCATTAAGTTTACGAACTCATTTGCTATATCTACGTTTGAAAGCTCGATAGACTTCGATAAAACATCTCCACGACCTGCTTCACCTGGCTTACCAAGAGCTGCTTGCCCAGAAGATTTTGATTCTTTAAATAAGTTCTTCCCTACTTTAAATAATCCTTCGTTGTTATCAAATTTACCAATTGCAATTTGAGCGATATCTCTCGTTGAACCGTTGTTATAAACAGCTGTTAATATCCCTTTATCATTGAATGATAAAGATGTTACAGTAGCTGCTTCAGATCCATCTTGAGTGTGACGTGCAACTGCGTGCTCAGAACCATATTGAGTTGAAGCGTCTAATCCTGTACCGCCTTCTTTTAAAGACTGACCCCAGTTAAACGCAATCTTCTGATCAGCGGCAGCACCCTTATTAAAATTGAACGAATTTTTTCCTGGTTTTTCTTCTTCTAATTGCCCTTTATCGTTAAATTTTAAAATACCATTTGCCATTTCCATCATTGTATCTGGTTTTCCACCTTCAACATCTTTCCCATCAGCGGCAACATGGTATTCCCACTCATTGTCATTAACTTTATTATAGTAAACCGTCACAACACGTGCAGTACCAATATTATCATATACAGTCATTGAGTTAGAAAAGTTTGATGTCTTTTCTGGACTCTCGATATTAAATTCCATTTTATTTTGTCTTGAATCCAAGTTCATTGATAAAGTAACATCTTTAGTTGGTTGTGCTGGAATTGTTGAATTAGTTAATTTAATAGGATCTAACTTATTCATGATTTTCCCTTTTTCATCAGCTTGGAAACCAAGAATTTTGTATCCATCCATGTTTACTAATTCACCTTCTTTAGAAAAACGGAAAGATCCATCACGTGTATATCCACGACCGAATGGTGCATCTACAGTAAAAAATCCATCTCCAGATAATGCAAGATCTGTAACTGAATCAGTTCTTGTGATATCTCCTTGAGTCATTAATGGCTTGATATGTCCAAGTTTTACCCCAGCACCAAACTGATCCCCACCTTCGATACCTTTTAATGATACTGCTAATACATCTTGAAATTCTGCACGAGAAGATTTAAATCCGTTAGTTCCAGAGTTGGCAATGTTATCACCGATAACTCCCATCCCTGCACCTGAAGCCGTTAAACCTGTAACACCGATGTTAAATGAACGTAGAATACCCATGAAGTCCCTCCTAGACACGAATTTCTTCTTAAAGACATTTAGATAACTCCAGATCTAAATTCGGGCTTCCGGAAAGGACCAGCACCTTTTCTTTAAGAGATTATTATTGTTAATTTTTAGTTCATCAAAATTGTACTATCTATTTTCGTAAAAACATTTTCGCTCATACTTTCCTTGTCCATTGCTGTAACGACTGTACTCTTTGATACATCTACGATGTATGCAGCCTTACCAGTAATAACAAGAGAGTCTTGGCCTCCCTTCGTTTTCAATTTATCTAAAGCAGTTTGTAATTTGTTATATTCTTCTTTATCAAAAGCTAAATTTCTTTCTTGTAATCTTCTTAATGCGTGAGTTGAAAATTGAATGCCATTTTCTTTTGGAGCAAGCGCTGGCGCTGTAGGAGATGCTGAAGACTTGTCGAGATTTTTCTCAAGTAAACTTTTAAATTCACTTGTTTCGCCTGACTTTAATTTATTATCAACGTCTACATTCTTCTGACCATTTAACTTGGTCACATTCGGAATGAGGAGGTTGTTAATTTTTTGGTTCGTCATTTTTTAATTATCTTCTTTATTAACTCAATAATTCAATATTAATTAAGTTGAGACTCTGTTTGATTATACGCGTTAGTTGCATTTTTTTGCAATGCTGGTAAATTCTTTCCGCGTAAATCAGAATTATTTCCCGTCATAGAAAAACTTTCAACGTCACGTAAGTAAACTCTTCTTCCACCTTGTAACGTGAAAACAGTTTCTCCATTTTCATCAAAATTTACACCAGTAACAGTACCTTCCGCACGAGTTTCTGCGAAAAATTTTTCATTGGCATCATCAAACGCCAAAACATTAAATTGATATGTTTCTTTTGGTGCGATTTCACCATCTAGACCAATCCCATCCCAAGTTACAGATTGCATTCCAGCTGGAAGATTTTCTTTTTCAATTTGCGCAACCATTTGGTTTTTAGCATCGTAAACACGAATAATCACATTCTTTGCATTACGATTTAAATGGAAAGGTAATGATGTATCTTTTCCATCCCCTGTGTATTCAATTGTTGTTCCTCTTGTCACAACTTTTTTACCTAAGTAACTTGCACCAAAAAACTTTTTCTCATTAACGTTATTTGCCGTTAATCCTTCAAGTTTTTTATTCATGGCCGTTAATTGTTCTAATTGAGAAAATTGTGCGAGGTTCGCTGAAAAATCTTTTTGATCCATTGGTTTCATGGGATCTTGGTTTTTTAATTGATGGGCAAGTAATTTCATAAATCCATCTGAGCCCATGGTTTCTTTTTGTTTTCTATCAACAAATCGAGCTTCGGGTTTTACCCCTGCTGCTTTATTTAATGAATCTCCAACTTTCATTGGATTTCCTTGCGAATCAGTTTCTTGAACTGCTGTCGGAGCAGGACGCTTGATTTGAATTTCTTGGAATTGTTGTTCTTGTGCTGT
>JAKLJM010000365.1 GCA_023151145.1 Bacteriovoracaceae bacterium
GCAAGTCCAGAGCCCGCTTTAATAAGCATTGAGTCCACATGGCCATGAAAGCAGCCATTAAATTTGATGATTTTATCGCGTTTAGTTACACCACGAGCTAGACGAATGGCCGTCATAACAGCTTCAGTTCCTGAGTTTACAAATCTCATCATTTCAATATGAGGAATTTTCTCGGTTAGAAATTTTACTAATTCAACGGAATACGGTTCACAAGCTCCGAAGCTCCAACCACGAGTAAGAGCGGTGACTAATTCTTTTTCCACCGTTTCATTTTTATGCCCTAAAATGAGCGGGCCAAAGCTCATACAAAAATCGATAAAGTTTTTTCCTTCGATATCTTCAAAGTAAGCACCACTTGCTTTTTTAATAAATCGTGGAGTTGTATGTAATCCTTTAAAGCTTCGCACAGGGGAGTGAACTCCTCCTGGAACAAGCTGTTTTGATAATTGGAAAAGTTCGGCATTGTTTTGGTAATTCATAAAAACCTTTATTTTTAATTAATTGATTGAAGATAGTTTTCAAATTCTTTCATTGAGAGAAATGGCAGAATCTTGACGTTTTCTTTTTTTAGTTGCTGATAGGTCTTTCCAATTCCACATGCATGAAATTTATTTTTAATTTCAGGAACTAAGTTAACGAAAAATGTGTACTGGGTAAAACTCGTCCAATAAAAAATGTCGCACTCTAGAAGATCGTTTTTATAATCCTCGTTGAGGTCATTTAAGAGGTGAGTGTATACAGGTGTTACATCGGCAAGGCTTGAACTAGATTTATCATGTGACAAAATTTCAAGTGCGGTATTATTCCCGTAAAACATATTAAGGAATTTAGAATCACGTAATCTTTTTAATTCCTCTTCTCCTAAACTGTCAGAAGTTCCATGTACCCAAAAACCGAGAGTGGAAAGATCTCTCATCGTTTTTGTTCCAGCAGCAAAGATGAATTTTTTAAAGTCATGGTTTTTGTTGATAGAATCAAGAGCATGAAAACAATATTTACTTGTGATGTAGAGATGATCACCAAAAAAAGTCTTGCCTGGAACGACATGTTTGGTGACAAGTTTATCAAAGGTTAGTTTTGGATAATTGATTTTATATTTTTCTTTTTTCTTGTCAGCTAATCCAATAAATACTTTTGGTGGGGCCAGAAACTCTGGTAAATTCCTTAGTGAATTTGGATCTTCTAAGGTTTGAAGGTGAATGGTGTTTTCTTCATGAAGTCCACGATGGAAATGGCAAAAGAAATCACCGCGTTTTTCGACATGGATACCGACGGCAAGATGACATCCTCCTCCGTAGGCTGCGAATGCTTTTCTTTCGCGACTAACTTCTTCACGTGTGATTTGATCATTCATTTTACTTAGTTTTTCTAATAATGCCCCGTTGTCTGTTCTCTTTTGTAGACATTCAATCGCTAAAGCACCTTGAGCCGCAGCACTTGGAAATTCTGTTTGTGGAAGAACCATGAAGGTTAATCCATCAATTAATTTTTCCAATTCTAATTTTGATTTTTCTGAACTTGCTAGTCTTTCAAGACCTGGAAGCGCCAAAACTACAGCATCAAATTCATCATCACAAAGTTTTTGGACACGGGTGTTGACATTCCCTCTTAAGACAACAGTTTCAACTTCTTCAATGGAATGACTTGGAAGATAGTTTTTAAAATGATTTTTTAAATTGGTCATTCTTCGAGGTGAACTAGTTCCAATCTTAAAGACTTTCATCTCGTTTAACTTTAATATAGTCTCTTTTTTAATTAATAAGACGTCATGTGCGTAGGATCTTTTAGTGATGGCCGCAATTTGAATTTCTTCTGGTCTTACAGATCCCAAGTCTTTATAAGAGTGAACGACTAAATCAACTTTTCCTTCGATTAGCGCATGATCTAATTCTCTGGTGAAGAAATCTTTTCCATCTAATTGCCAAAGTGGGGCATTGGTTATTAAGTCACCTTGGGTTTTAATTATTTCTAATTCAAACACATCTCCGGTGAGTCTTTCTAGTTCTTCTTTTACTTGGGTACATTGAGTTAAGGCGAGTAAACTTCCACGTGTTCCAATTTTATAATGCGCTCTCAAAACGTAACTCCTCCCAGCTCGAAGCATGAGTTAACATAAAAGTATTTCGTCTTTTTTGAACGAGATAGCGAATATGCTCTTCGGCCTTTTGGATTTTTTCCATTTTCTCGTGAGTTAGTTTGGCACTTTCTTTAAAGATATCTTCTAGTCTGAGAACTCCCTGGTGTTTACCCATTTGAGTTTCGATTACACTTGGTGAACCTAGGTCGATAAAGAGGCGGTGACTTGGATTTTTTAAAACCCACTGAGTGAAAAAATCCTGATTTAATAAAATGGTATCTGTTCCAATTGTATTAACGATATGAGCATACTCAATATATTGTGATCTTTTATTCCAATCAAGGATTTCAATATCAAACATTTCTTTTAAGTAAGCTAATCGCTCGAGGTTTCTTCCTGAGACCACCAACTGATTTTTTTTCTTTAATAATTTAATAAGATCTTCTGCTAATTGACCTGTACCTAAGACTAAAATTTTAGGCATTTCGTTTGGTTCTTTGGATTCATCAATTTCTGTAATGTCCTGATGAATGATTTTGCGTGCAATTCCCGCGTAACTAAGTTGACCGATTTCCATTAAAAATTTCGATCGGATTTCTTTTGAATCTTTAAAAAGTTTTTCGATAACTTGAATGATTTGA
>JAKLJM010000366.1 GCA_023151145.1 Bacteriovoracaceae bacterium
AGATTAGTACAAAAACTAGAATCGCGTGATGTGGCGGCCGTTTGTATTGAAGATAAAATTTTCCCAAAAACAAATTCTTTTATCCGCGGCGAGGCTCAACCCTTGGCAGACATTGAAGAGTTCGCTGGGAAAATTAAAGCAGGTTGTGATACCAGAAAAGATCATGACTTTTCAATTATCGCTCGTGTTGAAGCTTTAATTGCTGGCTGGGGACTAGAAGAAGCCTTAAAAAGAGCAGAAGCTTATCGTCTTGCGGGCGCAGATGCTATCTTAATGCATTCAAAAATTTCTAAACCCGATGAAATTTTTGCATTCATGAATGCTTGGGGACTTGATCGCGCCAAAAAATGCCCAATCGTAATTGTTCCGACAAAATATTACGCCACCCCAACTGAACAGTTTAGACAACATAATATCTCGCTTGTTATTTGGGCAAATCACCTCATGAGAACGTCATTAACGGCCATGCAAAAAACAGCAAAAACTATTTTTGAAGAACAGTCCCTAATGAATGTAGAAGATAAAGTTGCACCTCTTACAGAAGTATTTAGACTGCAAAATGATAGTGAATTAGCTGAAGCAGAATCACTTTATTTAACAGCTCCAAATGCCCAATCAACTCGTGCAATTATTCTAGCTGCTTCACGCGGTGTAGATTTAGGAGATTTAACAATTGATCGTCCAAAAGCTCTTTTAAAACTTGGCAATACAAGCCCGGCCGAGCGATTAGTGTCACAATTAAACAATAAAGCGATTAAAGATATTACCATTGTTCGTGGTTATCAAAAAGAAGCTTTTAAAATCCCAAATATTAACTATGTCGATAACTCTGATTTTGCCACCACTGGCGAGCTTTATTCATTAAGTTTAGCGCTTCCAAAAATTCAAGAAACAACCGTGATCACTTACGGTGATATTCTTTTTAGAAGTTTTGTCTTAAATGAACTATTAGAAGATAAAGCAGATATCACTATCGTGGTAGATGCCAACCTTAATCGCCCGGCAAACTATAAAGGTGATTTTGTAAAAACTACTGCACCATACTCAAACTCATTTCTTCAGAGTGCTAAAAATACCACGCTTTTAGAAACTCAGTTTACAGAATTAAGCCCTAACACTTACCAAGGTGAGTGGATTGGTCTTTTAAAAGTAAATGATAAAGGGGCAAGAGTGATTGCAGAAACCTTAAAAACCATGATGAAGGCCGATAACTTTATGACCAAAAAGATCCCGGATCTTTTAAATGAACTAGCGAAAAAAGGACAAACAGTTAATGTGTTATATATTGACGGTCATTGGATGGATATCGATCACCTAAGTGATTTAGATAAAGGCCAAATTTTCATTAACTAATTTAAAGTTTACCTAAGGAAACTCCTATGATCGCTGCGAATGATTTTCTCTCTGTTTGTAAAGAATTTGGTTTTAATTTTTTTACCGGAACACCTTGTTCCTATTTAAAACCTTTCATCAACTACGTCATTGATGATGAGAACTATACTTATTTAGATAGTGTGAACGAAGGTGACGCTGTGGCCATTGCTGCTGGAAGTGTTATGGCCGGAAAAAAAGCCGTAGTCATGTTTCAAAACTCAGGACTTGGAAACGCGGTCAATCCACTGACGAGTCTCACCTATACATTTAAAATTCCCGTCATGGTGATCACTACCCTACGTGGTGAACCTGGTGGGGCAAAAGATGAACCTCAACATGAGTTGATGGGAGAAATCACCACTGAGCTTTTAGAGACCATGAAACTTAAATGGGAATATTTTCCAAGAGAAAAATCAGAGGTATTTCAGGCATTAAAAAGAGCAAATGAATATATGGAAGAAACGAATCTTCCCTTTGTCTTTGTCATGAGAAAAGGTGACGTGGAAGAATACGCACTAAAAACAAAAGCGACAGAAGCAAAAATTCAAAAGACTTATAGTCATGAAGACAATTTTCAAAAATTACCTTCAGAAAGACATACCCGTACAGAAACTTTAAAAAAGATTCAAGAATCTGCTGATGAAAAAACTTTATTAGTGGCAACCACTGGTATGACCGGACGTGAACTTGAAGCCCTCGGCGACTTTGATCATCAACTCTATATGGTAGGATCTATGGGCTGTGCCCTCGCCTTTGGATTGGGATTAGCGGTTAATAAACCTGAAGCTAAAGTAGTAGTCATTGATGGCGATGGTGCTCTTTTGATGCGCACAGGCTCTATGGCAACCGTTGGCCACTATAAACCAAAAAACCTTGTCCATCTTTTACTCGATAATGAAGTTCATGATTCAACTGGTGGACAACAAACGGTTACCAGTCAAATCTCTTTTGCTACGATTGCCAAAGCTTTTGGTTATAAAGAGGCTAAATCTAGTGATGAACTCGAAAATCTCGAATCATTTTTAAAGATAGCACCATCAACAGGACCATCATTTTTTCATTTCAAAATGAAAAAAGGTAGCCCTAAAGATATCGGCAGACCAAAGATGACTCCAGCTGAAGTCGGACTTCGTTTTAAAAAGAAAGCAGCATCTATTAAATAAAAATCTTTAAGGAACAAACCCATGATTAATAAAAGTGTTAAAAGAAATATTCTTCTAAACCCAGGTCCTGCCACGACGACAGACACCGTCAAGGCAGCCCTCGTTCAAGAAGACATCTGCCCAAGAGAAGCCTCTTTTGGAAATCTCATGGGCGAAATTAGAAAAAATCTTTTAAAAGTC
>JAKLJM010000367.1 GCA_023151145.1 Bacteriovoracaceae bacterium
ATTCATCATCAGTCATCTCATTAACTTTTTCTAATACATTTTCTGGAATACTCGGCAGTCCTGAAATTTGATTCATTTCGTTTTGAGCTTTAGTTGTAGAGTAGAAAATATTTTTGAATTGTTTTTGATCGTCTACTGACATTTTACAAAATTGATCAATCTTTGAAGTTATTTGCATTTTTCGAGAAAGTGCAGCTTGGCGGAGTAAATCTTTGTAAATAACTTTTTTATAAGCTTCATCTGTTGCTAGAAAATTTAATTTCAAAGAAAATGCACTATCAAATCCATTTATCGCTGAAAACTGCTCAAAGAGTTTTGCTTGCTCTTCTTTATTTCCTTTCATTTTATAAAGTTCTAAAAAGAATTTAGATAATTTTGCTTCGATTCCAGAACTTACTTGTTGAAACTCAGTACTAGTTTTTGTACTTAGAGCGACTCCAGAGTTTTTTGCGGATTCTTCACTTAGAATAGTTTTATAAGAAACATTTTCAATACTCTTATAATAATCAACTGAGCCATGTTTAACACTTAACAATTGAGCGTTTCTCGAATTCATATCATCAGCGATGTTATACCATATTGCTTTCTTTTCATCTTTTGAAAGCAATCGATTGGCATGTCCATAATTAAGAGGCAAATGCAAACCAAGAGCGATACCTGCTTTTTTAATTTTTGCTAGTTTCTGAGTTGTTAAATTTTTATCACAAAAAGCATCACGGTTTGTTTTTAGCGAAAATCCTTGCCAAGTATAAACAGGAGGGATGCCATCGATTTGATGTTGAAATTGATCGATAGCTACCATGTAACTAAGTTTTAAACGGGCCCATGGATTCCCGGCACTCATTTGATCCAAGAGAAAGTTTAATTCAAAAGGTTTAGCTTCTGGCAGGTCTTCCGTTAAATCTCTTGCCATTGACCATACCAGCGAAAGGAATGGATAGACTTCTTGAAAACGTCTTTCTTCAAGTCTCCTCGTTGGAATGTAAGTATCACCTGATCTAAATTCTGCTAGGAAATTTGAGAGATTTTGAATTTTACTTCCCTTCGAACAAATCTGAAAAACTTCCTTGCTATTAAATCCACCGACTCTCTCACAAGCCATTCTGACAATTTTAGGCGCAGTATGAGTTTCCGGATAAGAGGCAAATTTATTTGAATAATCTGCTAATACCTTTAAACTCCAATCACGCCAAACTGGTGATGAATACATACTTGGAAATGGCAGCGCCACTTTTCTATTTCTAAATTCTTTTTTTAAATTTTCTGTAAAAAATTGAGTGTAATCCGTTAACCCATCTTTTTTCATAATCTCTAAAAGATATGGTGATAGATTTTGTTTTCCGGGATAAATTGATTGAGTTGTTCCGTCTTTTAAAGTTATATCTGCAATTTCATCTGCTTCATATGAACCCATGATTTTTTTAAAATCTTCAACACCTTCAAAAGTAACAACTTTTCCAGCACGTTTTCCTTTGAACACACTTTGAACATCTTGCATTTTAGAATTAACAATAGATTGAAAATGTGCCACATCATCAAATTCGGCCATCGTAGAAGGACTACTCGACTGACTACTTAAAGCAACTTTAGCAGATTTATAAGTTTCAAAGGGCACGATTCCACTATAACCTTCTCGCGTAGGATCTTTATTGACGTTATCAATATAATAATCCAAATAAGACATATCATCTTGTTTGAATGTTAATCCATGAGAAGATAAAATACCTTCGAGGAATTGATCACTCATTCCTTCTTCAAATTTAAAATTGAAACTTTTTGGGAGATCTCCATTTAAATGATTTTGGCATGACTGAGGAATGTTAAATGCTTTTTTGTTACCGAGAATTGTATCGTAGATATATATTTGCGATAACATCATATGCAATGTCATCCACTTCAAACCTAAAACATAGTTTTTTGCAGTTGGAGCTTTTAAAATAGACATGATGTCACGTCTAATAATTTCAGTAGGTGCAAATTGTAAGGCCGATGCCCCTTTACCAATTTCTACAATCTCCATCGAATACGGATCTGCTGATGGATTTGGTCCTTGAGTGAGAAGACCATGAAGTTCTGTTGGTAAGTTCTCTGCAAAATCTGTAGGAAATCGCGGCAACAATGCTACCAATTCTTTTTGCCCATTCGCTTCTTTTTCAAGATAAGCACGCTTGATAACAACTAACTCTCTCATCGGTAATAAAACGTTTCCGACATAAAAAGCTATTAATTCAGCTTTGTCTTTTTCAGAAACATTATTATCAAAAGCTTCGTTTTGAATTACTTTTAAATAGCTAGAAGCAATTAAATGTAAATTCTTAAATTCCTTATCTTCAAAACCTTTAAAAGCCGTTTGAGTTTGTTTATTTTTTTCGGCCTTAACAACTTGTTTAACTAATCTTGTTATTAGCCCTTCAGCCTTTACTTTCTTACAAACCTCTTGTTCAAAGTCCTTATCAAAACTAAATCCAGCAGAAGAACAAGAATTCTGCTTAAAGGCATTCATTAAACGCTTTAATTCTTCTTCCTTTTTTCGATGATCACAATCGACTGTTTCCTCGACCCCCACAATATAATTTTTGAAGGTTTGCATCTTATTTTTAATTTCTGTGTAATCTTTTACGGAAGCAGGATTCCTAGATTTTTTATGGGTCAACCATAAAGTATCAAAGGAACAAGCTTGTAAAAAAAAGCACATTATAACAATGTATTTGGTCAT
>JAKLJM010000368.1 GCA_023151145.1 Bacteriovoracaceae bacterium
AAATTTTAGTAAAACCTTTTTTGATCACATCTTTTAATTCAGCTGCGGCTAGATCGCCAATATTACTTCCCCCGAAGCCATCCAAAACTGTATAGAGATTTAAATCAACATCGACGTCAACAAGATCCTCATTAATATTTAAATAAGGACCCTGGTGGGAAATATAACTCACTCGCTTTAACATAATTATTCCAAATAGTTTTTAAGTTTCTCAGTAGCTTTTTTATAGTAATCACTATCAACTGGTGAGATTTGTTGTACTTCTTGAAACTTTTCTTTCGCATCTTGAAATAAGCTCAAAGACTCAGATATTATGGCTTCTCGATAAATCTTTCGTGCCTTATTCGTTAATTGCTCTTTAATATCAGTAGTCTGATTTAAAGCTTCAGTATTAGAAGGATCGATTTTTAATATTTGAAAATAAGTTTCATAAGCACCTTTTAAATCTTGTCCTTCCACTAACGATCTTGCTTTACCAAGTAAAGGATTAACGGTGGAACTCAACTCATTTTTAGCAGTATCATACATAGTCTCGCCCTCTTTTCGAAGGTCATCATCCATATCTTCAATTTTTAAAAACTTTTCTAACTCTGCAACGGCCTTAAACCATTCCTTTTGACTAAATAGGGTTTTTCCAGGTTGCAATTTTTGAACCTTAGCTGAACGTTCAGCTTTTTTCTGCGCCTCTTCAAGCTCTTTTCTTGCAATATCTTTTTTCCAATTTTCAATATCTAATTTTAGTCTTGGAACTTCAATATTATCTGGATCAATCATCGCAATTTCTGAAAATCTTGATTCAGCCAATTCGATCCTTCTTTCTTTTACAAATTCACGAGCCTCTTGTAACAATTCTTCAACTCGTTTTTTCCTTTCGGCTTCTTCAAGCTCTTGTTGTTTTTTTCTTTCATTCTCTTCAATTTTTCTTAAACCCTCTTTGGCCAAAGCCAACTGAGAAGCAACGTTATCGTTGAAGTTGGGATCAACTTTCATTATTTTCTCAAATTCTTCAATTGCTTCGCGATAACGCCCTTCAAGGAAATGTTTGCGCCCATATTGATAATAAAGAGAAAGTTTTTCTTTATCTTCAGGTGATAAAATCTTTTTATTAGGATCAATGATTTCTTTTTTTGGTTGTGCAGTTTTTACAACTGCAGGCTTTTTACTCGTATCATCACCCTCGGGTGCAAACATGACATAAGCGGCTGCCGCGATAACCACTCCGTAAATGAGTTTTTTTCTTTTTTGATCATCTTTCCAAATGCGTTTAATAATTGATTTTTCTTCAGGGGCTCGAGAAATTTCTCCACCAAGAGCATCAAATGAATCCCCCTCTTCTGCAGGGATCTCTACTACCTCTTCAACCTCAACGGTTTCATTAGTCTCTACTGGCATTAAAGTCTGATTTTCTTGCTTTAAAAATTCAGATCTATATTTAACAGTAAAAGAAACACCGCCAATTAAAAATTCATCATTATTATTTAGGCTAACTCGATTTACTCTTTCTCCGTTAACTAATGTTCCGTTCGAAGAATTCAAGTCTTCTAATACACACGAGATATTACTTTTTCGAATAACAGCATGTACTCCAGAGACCTCAGAATCATTTAAAACAATCTGACATTTTTTAGGATCACGTCCAATAAATGTTTCACCATCTTCTAAACGATATCGATCATAGGGAGCGCTTTCACCAAAAAGAATTAACTCGATTGATGCAAAGGCTTGAATAACTCTGGTGCCATCTTCGTTAGTGTCATCTAGACTATCTAAAGAATAGGCTTCATCGCCACCTTCGTCAGATGTCATTAAGGCATTTTCGTTATTATCTACGGAGTCCGAAAAGTCGATATTACTTTCACCTGCACTTGATAAATCAGCAAAATCTAAATTATCATTCATCGACTCATCTTGAAATTCACTTTCACTAGACTGTGGATTCTCTACAGGCTTCTCGTCTCCTAAATCTAATAAAAAATCATTATTAGTTTCTGGGACTTCAACTGCCTCTGGAATTTCTTCCTTTTTATTGCTGTCAGCTTCTTCTATTTTATTTTCAGCCAAATCAAAGTCTAAATCTAAATCAGGTGCGACGGATTGCTCTGTTGCGCTTATAATTTTAGATTTATCACCCTTACTATCTAAAATATTGATTTCCGACTTGGTTAGATCATCTTTAGCAAGATTACTTTCTTGCTTACCGGCAAAGTCAAAATGAAAAATCTTAGAATTATCTTCTGTCGAATTATTCAATTCAACTTCTAATATATAAGCACCAACGGCTATTTCATCTCCATTTTTCAAGTCAACTTGGATGGCTTTTTGTGTGTTAACTAATATTTTGTTATCTGCTAAGCACTCAATGCTCCATTGCTTATTTCTATAGATAAGTTTTGCATGTTCACGCGATATTTGTTTGTCGTCTAATTGAATTAGGGCGTTAGGAGATCTACCGATAATAAATATCGCTTCACTCGAGCCAATTCCTTCTACTTCACTAGAAAGATCAATCGACTTTTGATGCTGTTTGTTCTTTATTACATTTAACTTCATCTTTTTTAATACCTAACTCCACGTGGAGCTCTTCAATTTTTGTATCTGCATCAAGATATTTTTCATTACTTGATCCACTTTTAAGCATATCGAATAATTGGCAGTACGCATTTATAAAACGTTCATCACCTGGATAGCCCTTTAACAACCTTAAGA
>JAKLJM010000369.1 GCA_023151145.1 Bacteriovoracaceae bacterium
GGTTTCACGTAGATCCCGAATTGAATCAACTCCATTATTAGAAGCACCATCGATTTCTACTACATCCACACTGCTAGAGGAGGCAATTTCTTCGCAGCTAGAACAGGTATTACAAGGGATGAAGTTTTGAGCATTTGGGCATCGCAAAGCTTTAGCTAAAATTCTAGCGGAAGTTGTTTTTCCTGTGCCCCTGGGGCCAGTGAATAAAATAGCATGAGGAATGCGGCCATTAGCGAGGGCATTTTGCAGAGTTTGCGTAATATGAGCTTGGCCTACAACTTCTTGAAAAGACTGAGGTCTCCATTTTCTTGCTATGACTTGGTAACTCATTTAGACGCCTTAATTTGTGATTGGTTTTTGATTTGCCTCAAACTAAAAGCGCCGAGCACCCCATATCACATAGTTCTTCGATTACCGTTGCTTCCTTCCGGATCTGGCGGGATTCGTCAAAGACGCTATTGTATGGGACTCGGCACTCACTGGTCTATATTAGTTGTTAGGCATAATCATCACTTAACGCTTAGCGGCTTTGCTAAGTTTAGTTCTCAACGGGCTTCAAAGCCTATTTCAAAAGGCTCGTTTCAAAAATCCTGGCAGAGCCTATTTTGTTTTTATCATCAACGAAGTAAGTGGGATATGAAGCAAATTAGAACCTAGGAGTCAGAATCGAAAAGTCACTCTGGATTATGAAAAAAAACTAATCGCAAACCAAAAACCTAAGTGCTTCGCCGTATTGAGCAAACTGCCCTCTCTTTTTTAAATAAATATTTTGTACGGTATAAGCTTCAAGTTCGGTTGCCTTGGTGGCTTTGCAATCTATGTAGATAGAAGAACCTTTGTGATGAAACTGCAATGAATGGACAATTTCGTGAACGATAAAGGAGTTATCGTGATCGCTGTTTATATCTAGCATTTCATCATAGGTGATTTCATTTTTATCTGTATTATAAAAAGCGGCCAAATTGTAGCAATTGTTTGGGTCTTCAGGGCAAATTTCTTGGGTCATTTGAACTTTAGTTTTTTTAAGAATTTGTGGACGCTTGGTTTTTTCGTATAGAGGATATTTAGAAAGAGCTGATGCGGAATCAAATAAAAAGTCGATGAGCTCTTCATAAAAAGGATCAACAGATAGATTCTTTTCAGAAGAGGTGTTTGGATCTTGTGAAGTTGTGGGCGACACACTGGCTTTCGAAAAAGACGAAGAAGTAAAAACAACAACAGAGACAACAAGAGCAATTAAATTAAAAATATTTTTTTTCATTTTTTAAGGATAAATAGAATTTAAAAAGAGATACAATAAAAAAATGAAATTAATCGCTACTAAAACTTGACGTCACGAATATAGTGACAAGTATATCCGCCAGGATTCTTTTTCAAATAATCTTGATGGAAATTTTCAGCTGAATAAAAAGTAGAAGCCTTTACAATTTCAGTGACAAGGGGTTTTTTCCAAGCTCCAGAGGCTTCGACAAGCTCTTTGATTTTCTGAGCTGATTTATGTTGTTCTTCAGACTCGAAAAAAATGGCAGAGCGATACTGAGAGCCAATATCATTACCCTGCTGATTTTTGGTCGTTGGATCATGGATTTTAAAAAAGAATTTCAGTAAATCTTCATAACTTAATTTTGAAGAATCAAACTCGATTTTAATCGACTCTGCATGGCCTGATGTTCCCTGTTTAACAATTTCATAGGTAGGATTGGGGACAATGCCACCGGTGTAGCCTACTTCTGTAGACACAACTCCAGGAAGGTTTCGAAATAACTCCTCAACACCCCAAAAGCAACCACCAGCCAAAATAGCCGTTTGAATCGAAGTCGTTGGTTTATTCATTTTCTTCACCTCATGTATTTTCTTTGGAGCTTTCATAGTATCTAATTTCTCACTAGATGGAAGCACATTACGCGCTGTCACCTGAAAACTGGTAAAAAAAAGAATAAATAGAGATAGAAAGTAATAGTTTACGTAATCAAAATTAATACTTACTCTTTTCATCGAAAAATCCTCGTTTGTTAAAGTAAATCATACAGATGATCATACTATAAGAAATTTTTAATTTGTCATAAAAAATCACAGTCTCTTAACTTTTTTGATTACTTAAAATTACGCCAATGACAAATGTAAGTTAAAATATTTTAAAAAGACTTTAAAAGAATCAAATGGAACTAATTGCTTTATCTAATGTAATTACAATTGAAGTTCCAATACCTAAAGAGCTTGTAATGTCAATTTTACCATTAAATTGCTCAATGGTTTTGATCGCATGATAAAGGCCAAGTCCCGTCCCACTATTAGTCCCACTTTTCCCATAAGTAACACCACGTATACCAAGTTTTTTTAAAACTTCGGGCTGAATGCCTTTCCCATTATCCTTAACAATTAGTAAAATTTTTTGATCTACCAATTTTAAAGAAATTTCAATAACCCCCTGCTGATTGGTAAAAGACTCAATTGAGTTATTTATAATATTTGCTAGTAAGCGCTTCATTTCAGTGGGGTTAATTTTTGAGAATAAACTGTTTTTTTCATTAATATTAGATTTTATGAGAATAGAATGATACTCACTGATAGAAATTTTCATTTCAGAGACGACAGAGTTAACAACATCGTTTAAAGAAACAATTTCAAGTTTCATTGGTTTAATTAAACTATTTGAACTCATCTTACTATAACAAAGTAATTCGTTACTGATTTCATTAATTC
>JAKLJM010000370.1 GCA_023151145.1 Bacteriovoracaceae bacterium
CTTAATCCCATGTTAGTCTCCTAGAATCATTCATCCTCCTTGGCTTTGTTTTAGATTTAAACCACCCTGTTTAAATCCGTCTCGGACTTTGCAACACCCCACATGTTGCGAGTACTTTATCGGAGACCAACGAAACTACTTAAGACCTTTTTGATCAAAATTAGGAATTTTTTTCCAATGAGAATTTGATTTTTTCACTCGGAGAATAGTGAACTTTTGCTGATATTATCTTGTAACTCTGTAATATTATTTATTGAAATTTCCTGTGAAAAAAACTCAACAATTTTATTCTTGAGAGAGATATTCAAGTATAAATACTGATTAGATTGATTAATAAAATGTTTTTGATGAAATTTTTCTATATTCCATGATTCATTCAATGAATCACAAATAAGAACCTCGGCACCTAGATCAAGTGATGATTTTGCACTTCTAAATAACAGTGAAATGTTTGGTTGGATAAAATGTATTTCCAATTTCTGATCATTTAGTTTTTTCTGTAGAAATTGATAAATGTGAAACGTTCGATCATTTTTTTGAATAGAAACTAGATTCACATCTTGCCTTGAGCGTCCTGAATAATTTTTGAAGTAGAGTATCCATCTTTAAAAATTAAACTTTTTACTTCTCCGCCATTAGCGATGACAAAATCAGATCCGACGATTTGATCAATTTTCCAATCTCCACCCTTTACTAAAACTTGTGGACAAATTTGTTTAATAATTTCTAGTGGAGTATCTTCTTCAAAGATCTGCACACAATCTACTGACTTCAAATTCTCTAAAACAAATTTACGATCCAGTTCTTTATTAATGGGACGTTGTTCGCCTTTTAATCTCTTAACACTTGCATCCGAATTTAAACCGATGATCAAGTAATCACCTTGAGCTTTCGCTTCGTTTAAATACGCCACATGGCCAGAGTGAAGAATATCAAAACACCCATTAGTGAACACTAACGTTTTTCCTTTGATCTTCTCTAGAAATGCTAAGGTGTCGTTCGTTAACTGAGTCACAACTAATCCTTAAATACTTTTGTACCAGACAAGCGACCTTGAAAATCTAAAACTGTCGGCAACATTAAAGCAGGAAGAGATAAAAGAGTGATCAAAGCTCTTGAGAATGTATGTTTAACCGCCACATTCTTTCCATTGGCAGTATATAATCTCATCTTCATCAATGACTTCCCGGGAGAAGCATTTAAATCCAGAATGGTAAAATAGAGGAGATAGTAAATAATAAAAAGGCTAGAACCAAAAATGATTTGGTCTTGTACTGAAATCACATTGAAAAGAATTTGAACATCAATGCGAGAAACGGCTACCAACGCTGCAATTGTTGCAAGGGTAAAACTTAGCACTAACAAAATATCGACGACAAAAGCTAAAAACTGATTAACAGCATTTGCTTCCACTCTATTTTTTGTTGTTTCTTTTTTTGTATCTTTAATTTCAACTCTTTCTTCAAACTTAGTTTCAGCTTCACCATAAAACGCCGCCAAAGCTCCTTTAGAAGCTGCTCCATTTGATGATAGACTTAAAGATTTTTCTTCAACATTTCTCACTACAGACTTACCTAATTCAAAACTTGCGGTTTTTGGCAATTGTGCCGTTGGTAAAGTAGATGGCTGAGTTGATAATTTGGTTGCTTTGATTTGAGCAGGAGTGAATTGTTTTCTTTTAGATTCCTGATGAAAACCTAGACCCTTTGTGACTGGCTTAAAACTATTTTCATCAATATTGAAGTCATCTGTTAAATCATCAAATTGAAATGGAACTTTCTTGATAGGTGATTGTTCAACATTGAGATTGTTTTGATTCATATTTTTACTCCATTATTAAAAATACTGTCTCATGTTTTACCCATTGCTTCAATTCTATTTTTGCCTCTGGGAATAAATATAACCTGCTGAAACTGCAACCGCCGTAGGGGCGCGTAAAATAGGACATGGTAAGTGTTTTCGTAAGGCCTTAAATTTTGATGCTAAAATTTGCGCTTCTTCTTCTACTGAATAGCCTGCTTCCGGGCCAATAAAAACCCCTGCTGCCCGCCAATTTTGTTTAGCGACATCGTCATTTTTTCCTTCTGAAAATGAAGAGAAAAGTAGGGCGATTTCTAAATTGATGTCTAGTGAATTGATGTCCTGAATTTTTGTTTGCGGATAAATGGTCGGCCAATAATAATTGTTTGACTGCACTAAGGCCGATTCAATAATTTTATTTATTCTCTCTGATGGCACGTATTCAAATTGAGAATGGGCGGTGGAGAGAGGAACAATATGAGTAAAGCCACACTCTACAGCAATTTTTAAAATATCTTCGAATGCATCTTTTTTCGGAACACCTATAAAAAGAACTAACTTTTGATCATTTGCCTTGTATTTACTATCTACGATTTCCAGCAATGCTTCTTTTTTAGTAATAGAGAGAACTTTTGTCTGAAAGGCATTTCCCTCACCATCAAAAATCCATACTTCATCACCTGCTCTTGTGCGAACAACATTTAAATGGTGACAACGATCATCGTTAACGATGAATTGTTCCTTCACTTTTAGTTGATGGCTCTTTTCGAAAATCGCTCTCATTATTTTTTCACAAACAAAACTGCAGACCAATCACCTTTTTGAATAGTTTCAACATGATTATATTCTGCATAGGTTTTGATAATATTTGGAACTTGATGATTTAAAAGTCCAGAAACAATA
>JAKLJM010000371.1 GCA_023151145.1 Bacteriovoracaceae bacterium
CTTTCAGGTGCGTCGTTTAAATCAACTGATACTTTTCCGTATTTATCTTTTGGTAATACACGGCTTTGTTCTTCGAGTGCTCTGATTTTAAGTTCCTCTTTTTCACCTAAAGTACAAGAGTCACAAGCCTTAGCAAGTTCGACTGTCATCAATGCTCCAACAGTATATGGTCCATTTAAGTTGGTGTCACAAGCAGCGTTCCCTGCTAGTGGATGATTGTCTGGACAGATGGCGTGAGCAAAGCCAAGTGATTGAGCATTTCCATCACTGTGACGAGCTTCATGGAAAAACGTTGATAGTCTTGAAAGACTGTTTGGAACAGCTGCTTCATCATTTTGGTTTATTGCAAATTGTTTCATGAATAGACCTTCACCAATTTGGATGATACCTACACGTGGACTTGTAATAGGAATTTTTCTTTGTTTTCTAAGTAATCCACGACTAACTTTTAGACCATATAGTTTTTGTTGTTGTTTCCCTAACATATAAACACCAGCACCGATATTTGACATAACAGTTACGGCGTCAGATTTATTTGTTAAGCCTAATGTTTGGTTTAAATCATTAAGCGGATTAGTTTCTGGATTCGGATACAGTTGAAAATCATTCTCAGTATAAATTGCTAACCCTAAAAGAAGTCTTTTAATTGAGACATCTTTTTCGGCAACAATATAATTCACTCTTTCGTTTAACCATGCAGAAGCTGATTGGGCCGTTAAATTATCAAGCTTCATAACTTCTAATGTGCGAGCAGATGCTGTTGATTTAAATTTCAAATTATTTAATACATTCAAATCGCGATCAATAAGATCCATTTGTCTGTTGGAAATATTTTCTGAATAAGTAAATTTGGCAGCCTGGGCTCCCGTGGCAAGTAGTGCGAGGGCAACTGCTAATGATTTTAGTTTCATTGATTAACTCCTATGGTTAGTCGAGGTCACTGTTTTTAATAAACTTCTGCAGATCATAACTTTATGAGCGCAAAGAATGGTGCTATCGTGTAAAGAAGATGTAGTTGAAAGTAGGTGTCTAAAAAATAGACAGCTTCTTTAAGTTGTCGAAAGAAAAGGGTAATTTATGAAATTTGGGCGTCATCTCAAACTAAGATTAATGAATTTTTATCCTCCCTTTATCGGAGCAGGAATTCGTATTGATTATATGTCCAGTGATTTTCGAGAAGTGCAAGTTTCCATGAAATTACGTTTTTGGAATAAAAACTATGTGAATACTCACTATGGAGGTTCACTTTATTCCATGTGTGATCCTTTTTTTATGCTGATGATTATGCAGATATTAGGCCGTGATTATATCGTATGGGATAAAGCTGCAAACATAAGATTTAAAAAACCAGGCAAGGGAAAAGTGCGAGCAATATTTAGAATCACAGATGAAGATATCGCAAAGATTCATCAGGGACTAAAAGACAATGATAAATATGAACCAACTTTTGTGGTTGATGTGGTCAATACAGAGAACGAAATTGTGTGTTCGGTAGAAAAATTACTTTATATCAAAAAGAAAAAGGCCTCAAAAGGCCTTTCTTAATTTTTAGATGTCCATTGGAAATGAAGTTCTTTTAATTGATTTTCACCTGGCTTAGAAGGAGCTTGGCTCATTAAATCTGTGGCAGATGTTGTCTTAGGAAATGCAATAACGTCAGTTATAGAGTCTGTTCCCGTAAGAATCATCATTAAACGATCTAATCCAAAAGCTAACCCACCATGGGGAGGAACACCATATTTTAAAGCATCAATGAAGAATCCAAATTGTTTTTTAGCTTCATCAGGTGTGAAACCTAAGACTTCAAACATACGAGATTGAACTTCTTGATCAAAAATTCTGATAGATCCACCACCAATTTCATATCCATTACAAACCACGTCGTAAGCTTCAGCGGTTAAATCGCGTAAGGCAGAAGATCCAGATTTGTAATCAGATTTCATAAAAAGTTCTAATTTTTCTCTGGTTGGCATGGTGAAAGGATGGTGACAAGCGGCGTATCGACCATCTTCTTCGCTCCATTCAAGAAGAGGGAATTCATAAACCCACAAGAATGATTTTTTACCAGCTTCAATAAGATTCAATTTGATTCCCAAATTTCTTCTCATGGCATCGGCACAAGCATGAACTGTGGTATGGTTATTATCAGCAAAAAATAACCAAGTTCCATCACCTTTAGTTTCTGAAAGGGCAAACAATTTTGCTTCGATTTCATCAGTAATAAATTTTGAAATTCCCGTCGAACGTTCGCCTTTAGATGTTTTGTAAAAAGCCACTCCTTTACCACCGTGAGGTTTTACCACTTCAACAAAGGCATCAGTATCTTTTCTCGTGAATTGTCCCATTGATTCTGGAACAAAAATGGCCTTAATTAAACCATTCGCTTCCGAGACTGTTTTGAATGTAGCAAACTCAGATGAACTGAAAACATCAGTAACTACCATATGTGGTAGACCAAAACGGGTATCAGGTTTATCAGAGCCGTATAATCTCATGGCGTCAGCGTATTTCATCATTGGAAGTGAAAAATCACTCGGTAGAGAAAAAACGCTTTTCAAGATTTTTTCAACTAAGTTTTTCATATACTCTTGAGTTGAAAAAGAAACTTCAATATCGATTTGTGAAAACTCAGGCTGTCTATCAGCTCTTAGGTCTTCATCGCGAAAACATCGAC
>JAKLJM010000372.1 GCA_023151145.1 Bacteriovoracaceae bacterium
ATTTTAAAGATCTAAAAACCAAAGAATCTCGCGCTAAATCCAATAGCACTTTCTTTTATCGTCGAATTGTTCAAGACGGAATGTATGATGAAGAGATGGTGCGAAATGATTCTGTCCTACGAGCAGCCATTGATACCTTTATGCTTTCAATCAGCAATTCTACACCTCGTTCTTTTTTAACTGAAAATGAACGTTATGATAGTGCCTATCTCTTTCGTGCCATTGAAGCCATTTTAGATTTAGGAGCCGATAAAATTTTACAACGTTTAGTTGTATGGCGAGAGCGCAATCGTCAGATTCGTGAATTTTATCGCAATATTCTAGAGAATAAAATTCTACGTGACGGAGAGTTTTTATCAGTACAAAAACATTTAGAAGAAAAAGCTCTAGCAACATTTCATCTAAAAGATTTCGTCTTGAAAAAAGAAGCAGAAGCTTACCAATATTGGAGTGAGCAGACGGATTTTTTTCAAGCCCTTTTTGCCATTGAAACAATTCTTTATAGCGAAGTTGGCTCTCTCGATGGAAGAGGGGCAGAAGAGCGCAGAGAAATTGCCTTGGTGGTTTTAAATCGTTTGAGTGCTGATAAGTACAATCATTTATCTCCCGATGATTCTATTTATAAATATCTTGATAATCATAAGGACCTCAGAGGGAAAAAAAATATTGAAGCAAATAAATGGCTCAATGTTTTGTTTAAAGAAGGGGAATTCTCTTTCACCTATTTTTATATTCCTGGTAATTTGCACGTCTATTGTCCTGACAACACTCGAGATGGACAATTTTTAAGAAGAGAAAATCTGCAAATTGCTATGGATACTTTGAATTCAGGCCTTAAAGGATACAAAGGACTTCGTTATTATTCTCGCTATTCTATGCAGGGAAGAATTGAAATGGATTCGGTTTGGACCGATTATCTTCCACTGCCTGAAAAGCCAGGTAAAAAGAGTGCAAAGTCTGTGGCTTTGTTAAAGAAATATAAGGCCCAAAAGTTTACTTATCTTTACGACTTTCAAGATCAACAAAAAGGCTCGTTTTTGGTGGTTGAGATAGATGGAAAAAGCTACGCCGTAAAAAAAGAAAATCCCAAAGAAGTCTTCAATTACCGAAATCAACATATGTTTAAGTTTTTCGGGCCCAAGTCTAATGAAAAAAAGTAAATCTCTCTTGCAAAGTTAGTTAAGTAAAAGTAAAGTGCGCTGAATCTAGTGTATTATTTATTTAGTTAGTTTTTATTTAGCCAAGCCTTATTTACTTTAACCTTAAGGCCCTCATTTAATCGGAGAAGCGTATGTTAAAAGATTACATCTTTACTTCTGAGTCAGTTACAGAAGGTCACCCAGACAAAATTGCTGACCAAATTTCAGATGCGGTATTAGACGCAATGCTAGCTCAAGACCCAAAGTCTCGTGTAGCTTGTGAAACTTTAATTACAACTGGTCTTGTTGTTTTAGCTGGAGAAGTGACAACAAACGCTAACGTTGATTTCCAAAAAATCGTAAGATCAACAATTGCCAACATTGGTTATGATGATTCAAGAAAGGGCTTTGATGCTCATACTTGTGGAGTAACAGTAGCGCTTGGGAAGCAGTCTCAAGACATCGCAATGGGTGTTAACGAAAACGAAGGTACATACTTAGAGCAAGGGGCTGGAGACCAAGGTTTAATGTTTGGTTACGCTATTAATGAAACAGCGTCTTTCATGCCACTAACAATTGATTTATCTCATAATCTTGCAAGAAGACTTTCTGAAGTTCGTAAAAATGGAACACTTCCATTATTAAGAGCTGATGGAAAGACACAAGTTTCTGCAGAATACGTAAATGGAAAAGTAGCTCGTTTAGATGCTATCGTTGTTTCTACTCAGCATGCTGAAGAAATGACTTTAAAACAAATTCAAGAAGGCGTTAGAGAAGAAGTTATCAATAAGGTTGTTCCGGCAAACTTAATCGATAACAACACTAAAATCTTCATTAACCCAACAGGAAGATTTGTTATTGGTGGACCAATGGGAGACTGTGGTCTTACAGGAAGAAAAATCATCGTAGATACTTACGGTGGTCACGGTGCTCACGGTGGTGGAGCATTCTCTGGTAAAGATCCTTCGAAAGTTGATAGATCAGCAGCGTATGCTGCTCGTCACGTTGCTAAACATATAGTTGCAGCAGGACTTGCTGATAGAGCACTGGTTCAAGTTGCTTACGCGATTGGTGTAGCAAAACCAGTTTCATTCCTAGTTGATACATTTGGAACTGAGAAAGTTGATATGGCGAAATTAAACAAAGTTATCAACGATATGTTCGACATGAGACCTAAGGCGATTATTCAAAGATTAGATTTATTAAAACCAATCTACTCTCAATCTGCAGCTTACGGTCACTTTGGACGCGAAGTTTTCCCATGGGAAAAGCTTGATCGTTTAGAAGAATTAAAATCACATTTCTAATCTTTTAGATTTCAGAAAGCCCCTCATTTTGAGGGGCTTTTTTTTTGCCTTTTTTTAAATTTGCTTCATAATGAAGGAATGATTCAAAACGATATTCTCTTTTTTATTCTTAAATATACTCCATGGTGGGCCGTGCCGATTATGGTGATGGCGATTCAGTTCGCTTATGTCTATTGGTTGAAGGATTATCGTCCTGTTTCTGTGCTTTTAGGTTTTTTGGCCTTTTTT
>JAKLJM010000373.1 GCA_023151145.1 Bacteriovoracaceae bacterium
TGGGGTTATTGTTCTTTTTATTGCACTTGAACCGTTCATCGTTGGACAACTAAAAAAACTAAAAAAGAAAGAGGTTCAATCGTGACCGAAATAGCTTTTATCATTGGAACAACATTAATGTATTCGACTCCGCTGATCTTCGCTAGTTTAGGTGGTGTTTTGTCTGAAAGATCTGGTGTAATCAATATTGGATTAGAAGGTCTGATGACGTTTGGAGCTTTTGTTGGTTCTCTCATCGCTGTTTACACTCATAATATTTGGTTGGCCTTTCTTGGCGCTGGAATTGTGACAGTACTACTGGCCTTACTTCACGCAGTGGCTTCAATCGAATTTAAAGCGAATCAAGTCATTAGTGGAACTGCGATTAACTTTATTGGTCCAGGATTTGCCATTTATTTTTGTCGTTTATTTTTTGAAGGAGCTTCTATTACTCCTCCTCTTAATCTAGAAAACAAAATGCCAAAAGCGCTTCAAGATGTTTTTGCCAATAACTCAGTTGCAGACATTATTTTAAATCAATATGCCACTGTGTATATTGCACTCTTTTTAGCGATGGCCATTTGGTACCTGCTTTTCAAAACTCCATTTGGATTACATTTAATCGCGACTGGTGAACATCCTAAGGCGCTTAGAACTCAAGGCTTAAACCCAAAATTTTATCAATATTTTGGAGTACTAGCTTCAGGCTTTTTAGCTGGTTTAGGTGGGGCTAGTATGAGTTTAGCGCTAGTTTCAAATTTTAGACCAACACTTATTTCAGGTCATGGATTCATTGCTCTAGCTGCACTTATTTTTGGAAAATGGCATCCGATGGGGGCAACATTAGCATGTCTCTTTTTTGGATTGGCTCAAGCTCTGGTTGTTTATTTTGGTGGGATAGAGAATTTCGTGATCTCTTCTCAGCTCTTAGCTCTCTTTCCCTATATTATGACCTTAATTGTTCTTGTGGGTGTAATTGGAAAATCAGATGCTCCAAAATCATTAGGGCAAGCGCTGGATTAATTAAATTAAATAATTTTATTGATACTTACATAATCATCCTTATTAGTAATCAGTGTTAATCCAAAAGGCTTCATCTTAAGCCTTAAATTTGTCATATGAGTATTTAATGTTTTTTCTAAAACAAATTTACCTGGCCATACAAAATTCATCATTTCTTTTTTTGGCACTCTGAAATGACTTCTTAATAAAAAAACTAAAATCTTATATTCAATTTGAGTAAGCTCAACCAATTCCCCTGAAAGATAAACTTGCATTAAATTTTCATCAATCCGTAAGTTTTCAAAAGTTAGTTTATCATCTTTATGCAAGTGATTACGAACTCGATAAACTAATTCTTCTTTATTCATAGAAGGATATAGGTAATCTTTAATATTAAGTGAAAGACAAGAGATTTTTGAATCAACGGTTGAATCACTAGAGACTGTAAAAAATTTTGTGTTTGATTCCTGATTGATCAGGTTGGCCTTGATTTTTTGCCAAGGCCTTTTTAATTTTATTTTTATCATCCGTCAAATTTCTAGTTTTATTCTATCACCAAAATGGATTGAAAGCTGGCCGATGATCTCGCTCCGGTCTCTTTTTACCATGGTCCACTTTTTCGAAGCATCAATCGTTGCCAGGTACATCAGCTTCATCAACGCCTTATCAGAAGGAAAGACCGAGCGGTTTTTACTTACTTTTCGAAGCTGTCGATGAAAGCCCTCGACGATATTTGTGGTATAAATCATTTTTCTTATTGGAGGAGAATATTTAAAGTACTGACTCAGCTGAGGCCAGTTTCTTCTCCAGGAGTTTGTAACAACGGGATAGCGCTCGCCCCATTTATCTTCCAATTTTTTAAGATTTTCTTCGGCAAGCTCAATGGTGGTTGCTTGATAAATTGGTTTTAAATCTTTCATAAATTCTTTTTGATATTTACTACCAACGTAGCGAAGAGAGTTTCTAATTTGATGGACAATGCAAGTTTGAATCTCGGTCTTCGGAAAAATGGTCTTTATCGCTTCAGGGAAGCCCTTTAAACCGTCAATGCTGGCAATTAGGATGTCCTGAATACCTCTCGTTTGCAGGTCAGTTAAAACACTTAACCAGAAAGTTGAGGACTCACTTTCCCCAATGTAAATTCCCAGAACATCTTTATGACCACTTTTAGAAATGCCCAGACAAACATAGCCCGCTTTACTTTTTATTTTGTGATCATCGCGAACTTTGTAGTGAATGGCATCGAAGAAAATGACTGGATAAAGAGACTCCAGCGGACGAGATTGCCATTGGGTTACTTCACTGAGAATTTTTTCCGTCACATTGGAAATAAGAGTCGGTGAAATTTCAACACCCAAGTAAGCGCCTTTAAGGTGCTCACTGATGTCTCTCGTCGTCATGCCTTTGGCATATAATGAAATAATTTGAGCTTCCAAGTCGGAAGTTTGAGATTCAAACTTAGGAACAATGAGTGGTTCATAAGATCCGGCCCTATCACGAGGAACTTCAAATTCGACTTTTCCAGCGGTGGATTTAACCGTTTTCTTGTAAGTTCCATTGCGGCAGTTTTCCGTTTTTTTATTGCGAACATCGCCATGGGAATAGCCGAGGTGCTCTTCAAGTTCGGCCTTCATGAGGCGCTCTAGGGTTGATTTAAACATCAATTGAAACGGCCCACCATCTTTGGTCA
>JAKLJM010000374.1 GCA_023151145.1 Bacteriovoracaceae bacterium
AGGAATTGAATCAACAGCTGGATTTAAAGTAGTTGTTCCACCACAGTTTCCAGTTTGAAGACAGTATTGGTACTCATCTTCCATATAACATTTAATTTCCGCTCTTGTTTGAAGATCAGAAACAGTTTTATAGTCAACTTCTTGTCCGTTACCTTTAGTTAAATTATTAACAGTAACTTTTGCCTTAAGAGCAAAATTGATTCCATCAACGTTGTTGTAATCAATTTGTGGACCACGGTAACAAACGTCTAAGAAGTACTCAGCTCCGTATTGCTCAGAACCTAAGTTAACATTCATTTCTGTTAATTGTTTTCCGTAGAAAGCAGTTGTTGATTCATTGAAAACAGTATTGAAAAGAGTAGCGTGTTCTTTTGCATTGATTCTTGTAGCAGTTTGAGAACCAGCAGCTTCACCATTGTCTTTCCAATCAGCATACTTAGCATTTAAGTAATCTAAACGGTATCCACCTTGGTTGTTATTATCTCCACCTGTACAAACACATGATTGTGGAGTTGTACCTGGAGCACAAAGAGCTTGGTTTCCAGAAGCACAGCCTAAGCTACAGCTTCCACCTGTTACACGGTCATAACACTGACGTGCAAGAGGAGCATGCTTTAAACCAGCATTACATGCATAAATTGAAGGACCTGAGCTGTACACGTCAAACTTGAACGTCAAGTTGATCGCGAAAGCTGCTTGAGTAACCGCTAAAAAAGCTGTTACTGCGAACAATAACTTTCTCATCATTTTTCTCCTGTTAGAATGGATGAAGGTTAATATTTTTTTTAAGTGTGACGCTTATAGCTCTACGCCAACTTGGGCGTCAATTTAAATCTACTTAAGAATGAGAAAAAATTATTACTGAGTAAAAAAGATAGGGTAAGAACAAATTCTCTTAAAATAAAAGAGTTATGACATCAGAAGAAATTCTGATGAAGATCATATCTAACAGAAAAATAACAATAGGAGTTGTTACTTAATTACAACGTCTCATCTCTTTACTAAGACCATATCGCACTTTTATAGATTGATTTGGATCACTAGATATTAATCCAGCTTTTAATCGTTGATAAAAGCTTCTTAGCCCCATAGAAAATTGTTCCCCCGTCTCACTAATAAAATTAACTCGACAACGATTATCTAAGGCAATCTTCCCTTCTTCAGAGTTATCTTTTCCTATTAAATAATCTAACCCTAAACTATGTTCACTTAGTAAGTTGTGATCAACTTTTTTAAATACTAATGTTTTCCACCCGTTGATAATTCTTTCAAATTCACGTTTTAGATTATGATCTCTTGAAGGTGTAGAAAATTCATCAAACTCTGAGGAGCTTAAGCATTGACCATTTTTTTCAGCAATTCTTTTTGAAGCCGCAAATACCACTTCGAAACGAAGTTCTAACGACCGACAAAGATTAAAAAAACGACGGTCGAAGTTTTTTTGATAATTATCGTCTTCAGTTCTTAACATTTCTTTCACACGCCCATAAAACTCATTCTCACCGAGTTTTAACCACTGCAATTGGGTTTTATCTTCTTGAAGATTTAGTGAATTTTGTCTTTCTTTATATCTTTTAAATCCAAAGGGAGAGGCACTAAAAAATTGAACAGGCATCCCAAGTCTCGTTGAAAGTGTTCTAACGGCTTTTGGAGTTGTTGACGATAAAAGTTCAAAATCTCCCGTAGCAAGAATCGATTTAATCAAATAGGCATGATGATTCGTTTTACCTTCTGAATTTGTCCATCGAACCAGATAAAAATCCCCTGCGCGAATATCACTTGGATGAATATAATAGGAATTTTCACTAGCTAAATTTTGAACACTTACTTGATCGGCCAATGAATTAGCAAATAAAACCAAACGTTTTTCAATTGGTGCATAATTAAATTCGTTGGTTTTTTCCGTAACAATTTGTCCATCGACATTTTTAAAACTAAAAGGAAGTTTATGTTCAAAACTAAAAATTAAACGAGCAACTAAAAGAGCATCAGCACAGTCGGTTTTAATTCCATAATATGAACTATTAGGATGAGAAAAAATATCATCAGAGAATGAAGTCTTTATCCATTCACTATACTTCTCTTCCATTTCCTCATTCCAACTTTGTAGAGAAGTCCAAACTTCGGCCGAAACATCAAACGATGTAAGGCTTAAAAAAAGAATAAATGAAAAAGTTAAAATTAATCTCATTATTTGCAAAGCTTCTTACAGTTATTAGAACAAGCACCACGAAAACTTGAATTTCTCTGTCCAGTGTTGCCCGTACCCACAATAAACGATCTAAATTGGTCTTGGGTATTTAGAGTTACATCTGTACAACATCCCGTGCGATTGTCGATATAACAAATGTTTACTGGCAAATCATCACTTCCAGGAGTGTAATTTTCTAAATTAACATCAGTCTGATTTTGATAAGTGACCACTTGTAATGATTGTGGCCGAAGATCTGTGACTAGTGGATTTTCACTTAATGTCGTTCTGATATAACAAAACTTTTTAGCTGGAATAACCTGAGTCCAGTTTAACCCCACACCGTTGTAGCTAGAAAATACCGTGCTTGCCACAGGAGTATTTGAAACAGCATAATTAGTCGTAGTAGACGTCGAATGATCACAGAACAATTCATACTTTTGTTTAAGCTGAGCT
>JAKLJM010000375.1 GCA_023151145.1 Bacteriovoracaceae bacterium
TCGAGAATCCAAGTCTCAAGAACAAGACTGGAACTTAGGAACTAAGAAAAAAGACGTCGATCTTCAAGTTGAAAAATCGCGTTCAGCACAAGTGGATTTAAATCTTAAAAACGACTTTAAAGATGCTGGCGAAATCACGATTGACTACCGTAAATTAAAAGAAGAATTTGAACTCTTAAAAGAAGGTGCAAGTCTTCCGCCTGAAGAGCTTGAAAAGTTACGTAAAACTATTCGTGGTGAAATTGATGAAGATGAAAGCTCTATTCGTGTTTACTTACCAGAGCCAAAGAATGTCGATTTTGCGATAGAAGTCTCCATGGATCTCATGGATAATAATTTGAAGCCTAAAGATATTTGGGAAAAAATTGCGAGAAAAATTCAAAACCAAAAAGGTTATGCCGTTTTTTTCCAATACTCTAAACCCAGTGACTTAAAAGAAGCTTTTAGCATTTTTCAATTAATGGATTCATCTCTCATTCGTGAAGATTTTCGAGAAAAGTTCACAGAAATGAAAAAAGATAGCGATTACTTTAAGACACAAGCTAAGTACTCATTGGCCAATTGGAGATGCGCTGAGATTTTAAATGCCGACAATAAATCTTGGGAAGACACAGAACTCCCTCTTTGGGCAGAACAAGAGCTTCAAAATAAAGCCGTTGAATATATTTATCCCATGTATGATGGACTAGATCGTATGGGACATATCTATATTTGGTTTCCAGAGGGAATCGTTTATCATGAAGCGAAATTTATTGATTTATTACTAGAAACATCCCGAGCTCTCTATTTAGAACAAATTATTAGATCTTCAGCGGCTAAAAACACTAAGAACAATGACGAAGAGACAACTCCTGAAAAAGAAAAATCTAATTTCTTAAGCGGTATCACTTCTCTTTTCGGTAAAAAGAAGGTGGGATAATGAAATCTGAAATCGATTATTTTCTCATTGATAAAGAACATTTGAAAGGAAATCGCACATTCCCCTTTCAACTCTTCGTCATGAATCCTATTCATAAACGTTTTACAATGTTTCTAAATGCCAATCGACCAATGTCAAAAGAATTAGAAGCATTTTTAGATTACCTTATTTCAAAAGGTGGATTCTTAGCAGTTTTAAGAAAACAGAAAAAAACTTTCCTTAAAGCTCAAGAATTCGATGAATCCGACATTCCGACACTAAAGAAAAGAGAATTACATGAAAGCGAAAAAGAACGCATCATGTATGTAAAACTCAAAGAAATATATGTAGAAAAAAATGGTCAATTCAAATTTAGAGAAGAATTCGAAAAAGCTGCACGCTCAGATAATTTTGAAAAAATAATCGAATATGCCAGAGTGGAAATACTAAGTTTTAGTGTCAACAGAAGTAATACCGTAAGTTTTGCTGTGGATCTAGCCAAACAATTTCTCACTAAAGATCATATTGTTAATCGTATTGTTGCCGTTTCATACTTCATGGCAAAAAATATTAATATTCTTGATGAAGACTCATTGGCAGATATTGTCTGTGGAGCTTATCTCCTCCATTTATCAAACACTCAAGTTTCCTTATCTATGAATAGAAAAGCCCATCAAGCCTTTTTTGACTCTGAGAAAACAGTTTACCAAAAACATCCGGTACTAGCACAACACTTATTGAAAAGATCTCAGCTTAACATTAACGATAGAGTAAGAAGAATCATAAGTGAACATCATGAAAGAAATGGTGGCCGAGGATTTCCTTTAGAGAAAGCCGGAGATGCTATTGAGACATTTGCTCTACTGGTCGGTAGTGTCGCTCACCTCTTCGAATATTCTATGGGGAAAATCACTGGCAGTAAGCAATCAATAAGATCAGTTATTTTTCATATTAAAAACCGTTCAATAATGCCTGGACTAGAATTCGATTTCGGCGATACTATATATAATGCAATTACAACTTTGATTGATACTGAAACAAAAGAAGAAACAGCACAAGCAGCTTAATATATTGATTGATATTTATTTGTACGGGAGAAAAAAATGGCTTTAAAAGCTGACATTAAAATTCTTGTTGTAGACGACATGGCGACAATGAGAAAAATTATTAAAAACATGCTTTCTCAAATTGGCTTTACCAATATTCAAGAAGCTGATGATGGTGCCACGGCATGGCCTCTGATTGAAAGTGCGATCAAAGAAGGAAAACCATACGAGTTCATCGTTTCTGACTGGAACATGCCGCAAATGAGTGGGCTTGATCTCTTAAAAAGAGTTCGAGAAACAAATGGTCTAGAAAAACTTCCATTTCTCATGATTACGGCCGAAGCTGAACAAGGAAACGTCGTAATCGCGGTTAAGGCTGGAGTCAGTAACTTCATCGTTAAGCCGTTCTCTGCACAAGTCTTAAAAGAAAAAATCGACAAGATCTTTAAATAGATCACTAATGAGAGGCATACATGTCATTTATTAATGATCCCATGATGAAAGAAATCATCGACGACTTCTGCACAGAAGCGGAGGAATTATTTAATCAGCTTGATGAATGCATCATGAAGCTTGAGAATAATCCCCTTGATACAATTGAATTAGAAAAATACGGGCAAAAAATCGATCGAATTATGGGGGCAGCCAAATCAATTGGGGCAACTGAAATCGCGACGTTTTGTGAGCTT
>JAKLJM010000006.1:0-7500 GCA_023151145.1 Bacteriovoracaceae bacterium
ATCCGATTTTATTCCAACACGTTTTCTGGATCTTTGGTCACCCAGAAGTTTACATCCTTATTCTTCCAGCTTGGGGAATCGTGTCTGACTTATTATCGTTTTTCGCTAGAAAGCCAGCTTTTGGTGCAAAATCAACAGCTCTTTCCATGACTGCGATTACGATTCTTTCGACGTTAGTTTACGGTCACCATATGTACACAACTCAAATGTCTCCATTATTAACTCAGACATTTATGTTATTAACGATGACGATTTCAATTCCTTCTGCCGTATTTTTTGCTAACTGGCTTGGAACTCTTTGGAAAGGCGCGATTAGATTTCACACTCCAATGCTATTTTCTTTGGGTGTAGTTTTCGTTTTCGGTCTAGGTGGACTAACTGGTCTTTACCTAGCAACCGTAACAACAGACTTATACTTACACGATACTTACTTCGTTGTTGGTCACTTCCATTACACGATGGCAGCCTCTGTTTTATTAGGTGGATTCGCAGCTACATATTTTTGGTTTCCAAAAATGTTTGGTCGCATGATGCATGAAGGTTTAGGGAAGATTCACTTCTGGATTACGATGGCAGGTCTTAACGGTGTCTTCATGGGAATGATGGTTATTGGATGGGCCGGTATGCACAGACGTATCTACAATCCATTTGTTTATGAATACCTACAAAAATTAATTCCATTGAATACGTTTGTTACAATTTCAGCGCTTACAATGGGTGCAGCTCAAATTTTCTTCGTCATCAATTTCATTTATTCAATGTATTGGGGACCAAAAGCTTCTCAAAACCCTTGGGAAGTTGGGACACTTGAGTGGACAATTCCAAGTCCTGCTCCACACTATAACTTTGATGTGATTCCAGTTGTAAAATGTGGACCACATGAATTTGCTAACCCAAATTTAAAAGACGGGAAAGATTTCCAGTACCAAACGGAAGAATTAGTTAAAGCATAATTAAGAGAAAAAAATGCAAACACAAACAGTAAATAACATTCCCAACAATACAGCATCGAAGAGAGTTATCTCTTCGGTGGCTATTGTTACGGCTTTAGTTTCATTTACCATGTTGTTTGCAACCTTAATGCTAGGATTTACGATTTATCGATTAACTTCACCAGTATGGCCACCACAAGGGATGAGAAGACCTGATCTTTTCCTGCCTATGCTAAGTACGATTATTATTGGTTTAAGTTCTTTGATTTTTTATAAATTTGAAAATGCATTAAAAAACAAAGAATTAAAATTACCTTACTTGATTACGACCATCGCCCTTGGCGCTGGTTTTATGGTTGCTCAGTTTATTTTTTGGCAATCACTTAAAGCACAAGGAATTTTTGTATCTTCGGGATTATATCCATCAATTATATATGCATTTACTTGGATACATGCAGCCCATGTTGTCGCAGCTTTCTTTATGTTGATTTGGCTTTACGCTAAACTTCAGAAAGAGGCTGAGCTTGAAATGCAAATATTAAGAACTGAGAATGTTGGAAAGTTTTGGCATTTCTTAGGAATTGTTTGGTTAATAATGTTTATTACAATTTTTATTTTATAGTTAGTTATAGATTTATTGAGGAACAACATGTTGAAAAACGTAAAAATTATTCTTGGATTAGTCGCTTTAATGGCACTTACTTCTTGTAAAGATTCTCATTTCAAAGAAGATAAGGTTTTTGCAGGTGGTGTGTACGCTACTAAAGAATCATTAAATCACGGGCTATCAATTTACACTGAATACTGTATGGCTTGTCACGGTGTAACTGGTGAAGGAAATGGAGTTGCCTCAAAAGGTCTTTATCCACCACCTCGTAATTTAACAAAAGGTATCTACAAGTTCGGAAATGTCGTTTCTGGAGAGTTGCCACACGATGAAGACTTCAAGCAGATCCTGAAAAAAGGCCTTCATGGAACAGCAATGCTTCCATGGGATTTATCAGACCAACAAGCTCACGATGTTATCCAATACATTAAAACTTTTGCTCCTCAGACTTGGGAAGGAAAAGATAAAAAATTAGGGACGAAAATCGTAGTTACAAAAGATCCTTATGCTGAAGTTCACGTAGATTCAGCGATTCAAAGAGGTAAAGAAGTTTACCACACGGTAGCTCAATGTTGGACTTGCCATAGAGCATACGCTACTCATGCAGAATTAAGTGCTTTTAACCAAAAAATTAATGGTGAACCACTTACTGATTTTGATCCAGAAATGTACAAAATTAAAGCTCAGCCATCAGAGCACGGCGGACCAACAATTCCGTCTGAGTTTACTTGGGATTCTGTTCGATCTGCGCAAACAGTTGAAGAGATTTATGTTCGTTTAAATGCAGGCGTTGGTGGAACATCTATGCCTTCTTGGAAAGGAACACTTCAAGATGATGAGATTTGGGCGGTATCTTATTATGTTAAATCTCTAATGGATTTAAAAGGTAAGCATGCTGAACGTAAAAAATTTGTAGATGCAATTAAAAATTAATCAATTAGAGAATTAAATGACGGCAATGGTAGAAGAAATGAAGCATAATCAAAATTTTATCCACAAGATAGCTTCTTCAAAGCTATTTTGGGTAATTACGATTTTTACATTTTTTACTTACCCAATCTATCGATCGTTAAATAGAACACTACCGCCACCACTACCTGTGTATGCTACAGTTCCTGAATTTTCATTTACTAATGAGTTTGGGAAACCTTTTGGTTCAAAAGAATTAAAAGGTAAATTTTATGTAGCAAATTTCTTTTTTACTTCATGTCCATCAACTTGCCCAAGACTTATGGAGAAAATGGATGTTATTCAAAAAAGAATTAAGGGTGTTGGTTCAAAGATGGCGATTGTTTCATTCACCGTAAATCCTGAAACGGACACAGTTGATGAAATGTATAAGTACGCCAGAAAAAGACATGCGAATCCTCATATTTGGTCATTTTTGACTGGTGATAAAGCCCAACTACAAAAAACAGTTGTGGAAGGCTTCAAGGTTCCAATGGGGGATGGCAAAGTACCCATGGATGGTGTCGTTGATGGCAAGACTGTAACTATGATGGACATCGTTCATTCGGAAAAAGTAGTTTTAGTCGATGATCAAGGTAGAATTCGCGGATATTACTCAGTTGATAAAGAAAATATGGATAAGATGATGATTGATATAGGATTATTAATTAATAATGCTTTCACAATCCCATCAAAGAATGAAGGAGTTTAACATGGCAGCTGGCCACGCACACAAAAGTCATAAAACACAATACATCATTGTTTTTGTCGTTTTGGCAGCATTAACAGTTTTAGAATTAATGATTCCTGGACTAGATACCGTGTATGCCTATAAAGCAGCAGGTTTAGTTGGATTAGCAGTCGCGAAAGCATTTGTAGTTGCTTATTTCTATATGCACTTAAATGAAGAGAGAGCTTGGTTAAAATTTATTGCCGCAATTCCATGTGTGGCAGCCCTTTATGCCGTAGGATTAATACTAGAAGCAATGTATAGATAAAAAAGGGAAGCCAAGCTTCCCTTTTTTTTGCTTATTTTTCTAACAAACTTCTTAACATCCATGCCGTTTTTTCATGAATTTGTAATCTTTGAGTTAATAAATCCGCTGTCGGTTCATCGTGAGCTTCATCTGCTAGTGGAAAAATACTTCGCGCAGTTTTTGCTACTTGTTCTTGTCCTAAAACTAATTCAGCAATCATTTTCTCTGCCGACATATTCCCTGTAGATTCTTTAATTGAAGTTAGTTTTGAAAATTCTGCATATGAGCCAGGTGCTTTTTCACCCAGGGATCTTATTCTTTCAGCGATAGCATCAACTGCTAATGCTAATTCATTATACTGACCTTCAAACATTGTATGAAGAGTTTGAAAATGTGGACCAGTAACATTCCAATGAAAATTGTGTGTTTTTAAATAGAGCGTGTACGTATCGGCCAACAGGTGTGACAGACCTTTAGCAATTTTTTGTCTTTGTTTCTCGTTAATACCAATGTCGATTTTTGTTTTCATTTATTTCTCCTATATTGTTAATAACGCCATTAATGAAAATCCTACTATAAAATTTTTATTAAAAACATTTTGTAGATCATATTTTGTCATTTTTTCAAAAATCTCACTGATGGCAATTTTCATCATAGCACCTCCTGCGAATGCTAAAATGAAGGGGAATAAGCTATTCAGTTGAAAATTTAGCAGTCCACCGAGGAGGCCACCAATTAATTCAACTAAAGCAGTAATGACTACACCGAAGAATGCTAGCCACGGTTGAATCCCTAGTGAAAATAAACTTAAGCCAGTGGTAAATCCTTCTGGAATGTTTTGTAGTCCGATGGCACTCACTAATGAATAGGTATGTGCTGATTGAGCATGAGATAGAGAAGCTCCTGCCGCTAATCCTTCAGGTAGATTATGAATCGCCATTGCAATAAAAAACGCTAATGATTTTTTGCTCTTTGTATTTTGAAAATAATTTAATTTATCAAAAAATTTTTGAATAAAAATTAAGACCATCGCCCCCATTATAAGCGAGAATGTAACACCAAATAAATTGAACACACTTCGTTCTTTCATTTCAAAAAATGCGGGTAATATTAAACCAAAGGCTGATGCAGAAAGCATAAAACCGACAAAAAAATCTGCATCAAAATAATCTTTAATAAATGACTTATGGCGAGCGAAGTAAAAAAACAATCCGCCCACAATTGTTAGAAGTGCGAGAGCGCCTCCACCATACAGTCCTAGTAATAATGCTTCATTTTTCATAGGTGTTTCTCCCTACAACTATTATCGTAGGGAGAGGTCAATAGATATATTCAATTAAGTTTATGAACTGATAGAGAGCCTATAGGTGGTTAGTTTTTAGCGTTTAAGTCTAGATCAATACTAAGGATTTTATCGCCTTTAGATATCTTTGGTAAAATTTCAAGACCTTCAATAACTTGGCCAAAGACTGTGTATTTTCCATCTAAATGAGGTGAAGTAGTTAGGGAAATGTAGAACTGAGAATCACCACTATTAATATCTAAGCTTCTCGCAATTGCTATGGTTCCTTTGATGTGCTGAATATCATTGCTTTCCAAAGGAATTTTCACACCGCTTCCACCTGTACCAGTTCCAGTTGGGTCACCAGTTTGAATAATAAAGTTAGGAATAACTCTATGGAAAGTGAGTCCATTATAAAAACCATTTTGAATGAGTTGTAATATCCTCTTAGATGTAACGGGAGCCTTTTTAGCGTAAAACCTAAAGACGATATCTCCGTGAATTGTCTTTATAGTAGCAAAAGCAGTTGATAATCCTGAGTTATCAGTTTTTAAATCTAAATTGCTAAAGTTTTCACTACCTTTTCCCGAAACATTCACCCGTGTGTTTGAGTCTGAGCATGATAATAAAGTTAAGCTAAATAAAATAATAACTAGTGAATATAAGTGTGTTTTCATTATTAACCCCTTAATTATTCATTGAATTATACACGTTTAATTAAAAAGAATTAAAAAAAGAAAGATTTTTAAAGTTTTTTTTAAAATAGGTTTGACAGATTAAATCGTATCACTTAAATTCCTCTTCACCTTGAAGTGAAGAACTGATAGACACTACAAAATAATTTTTGGGGGTGTAGCTCAGTTGGGAGAGCATCTGCTTTGCACGCAGAGGGTCGCAGGTTCGACTCCTGTCATCTCCACCAGTTTTTCGTGAATGGGAATTGTTCTTTAAAAATTAAATATGATGTAAAGCTTTGAAGCCGAAAGGTTTCAATTCAAGATGAGAAAGGTCTAACAATAGACAGTTAATCTGTTATAAAACCTGACGTAACTAGCTCGCAATCGAAGTCTTCAGTACAGCTATGAAAATAGCAATGAGATTCGAATGAATAGTCGGGGCCTAAGTTTTTTTTCCTCGTGAAAAATTCCTTCTTAGGTTTGAGTTAGATTATCCATATAAAAAATACTTTAAATTTAGATTTTTATATTGAAGCTTGGAGAGTTTGATCCTGGCTCAGAACGAACGCTGGCAGAATGCTTAACACATGCAAGTCGAACGTGAAAGTCCTTCGGGATGAGTAAAGTGGCGCACGGGTGAGTAACACGTAGGTGACCTGCCGTTTAGAGGGGGATAACCAGAAGAAATTTTGGCTAATACCGCATACGAAGAACAAATTTAAAAATAGTTCTTGAAAGGATGCCTCTGTATATGCATCTACTAAACGATGGGCCTGCGGTACATTAGCTAGTTGGTGGGGTAATGGCCTACCAAGGCGACGATGTATAACGGATCTGAGAGGATGATCCGTCACACTGGAACTGAGACACGGTCCAGACTCCTACGGGAGGCAGCAGTGGGGAATATTGGACAATGGGCGAAAGCCTGATCCAGCAATTCTGCGTGAGTGAGGAAGGACTTCGGTCTGTAAAGCTCTGTTAATGTGGAAAAATGGTAGTTGGTCTAATAGGCCGACTATTTGATGGTACACATAGAGGAAGCACCGGCTAACTTCGTGCCAGCAGCCGCGGTAATACGAAGGGTGCAAGCGTTGTTCGGATTTATTGGGCGTAAAGCGCGCGTAGGCGGACCTGTAAGTCAGATGTGAAATCTCGGTGCTCAACACCGAAACTGCGTCTGAAACTGCGGGTCTTGAATCTTAGAGGGGGAGTGGGAATTTCGCATGTAGGGGTAAAATCCGTAGAGATGCGAAGGAACACCAGAGGCGAAGGCGCACTCCTGGACAAGTATTGACGCTGAGGCGCGAAAGCGTGGGGATCAAACAGGATTAGATACCCTGGTAGTCCACGCTGTAAACGATGAGCACTAGATATTATGGGATTTGACCCCCGTAGTGTCGTAGCTAACGCGTTAAGTGCTCCGCCTGGGAAGTACGGTCGCAAGACTAAAACTCAAAGGAATTGACGGGGGCCCGCACAAGCGGTGGATTATGTGGTTTAATTCGAAGCAACGCGCAGAACCTTACCTGGGCTTGAAATCCTACGAACCTGGCTTAAACGCTGGGGTGTCCTTCGGGAAATGTAGTGACAGGCGCTGCATGGCTGTCGTCAGCTCGTGTCGTGAGATGTTGGGTTAAGTCTCGCAACGAGCGCAACCCCTATCCTTAGTTGCCAGCATTAAGTTGGGCACTCTAGGGAGACTGCCTGGGCTAACCAGGAGGAAGGTAGGGATGACGTCAAGTCCTCATGGCCCTTATGTCCAGGGCTACACACGTAATACAATGGTCGGTACAAAGGGATGCGAACTCGCGAGGGGGAGCAAATCTCAAAAAACCGATCTCAGTCCGGATTGGAGTCTGCAACTCGACTCCATGAAGTTGGAATCGCTAGTAATCGCGGATCAGCACGCCGCGGTGAATACGTTCCCGGGCCTTGTACACACCGCCCGTCACACCATGGGAGTTGTTCTTACCTGAAGCCGTGGCCCTAACCGCAAGGAGGGGAGCGTCTACGGTCGGAATGATGACTGGGGTGAAGTCGTAACAAGGTAGCCGTAGGGGAACCTGCGGCTGGATCA
>JAKLJM010000006.1:12500-20722 GCA_023151145.1 Bacteriovoracaceae bacterium
ATTGATCCAAAGCAATTAGAACTAGCCTTGTATGCGAAGCTTCCTCATCTATGTATGCCGGTTATTACAGAGCCTAAGACAGCCTCTATATCACTTTTGTGGGCCTGTGAAGAAATGGAGAGAAGATATTCTATTCTTACGGAAGTAGGGGTGAGAAATATTGCTGGCTTTAATGAGAAATTAAAGAAAGCTACTCCTGAAATGAAAGAGAGACTTAGAAAACATTACGAATACGCGACCGAAGACACATATGAACTTCCTTATATCGTCATTATCGTGGATGAGTTTGCGGATTTAATGCTTTCTAGTGCCGGTAAGGATATTGAAAAAAATATTTGTCGTTTAGCTGCAAAAGCAAGAGCCGCCGGAATCCACTTAGTAGTAGCAACCCAAAGACCATCTGTTGATGTTATTACTGGGGTTATTAAATCCAATTTCCCAGTTCGTGTGTCGTTCAGAGTAACATCGCAAATGGATTCAAGAACGATTTTAAATGAAATGGGTGCAGAGAAACTTCTTGGAAAAGGGGATATGCTCTACAAACATAATGTTGAAACAACACGGGTGCATTCGCCATATGTAGACGAAGAAGAGATTGAAGTATTAGCACAGAAATTAGCTGAAACGATGCCAGCAGTTTTTGATCCTCACGCCATGGAGTTTATTGAAAATGGTGGCGAAGACCCAGAACTTTTAGAGTTGGCGAAAAATTCTAACGAAGGCTCGCAAGGCGGTAGAGATGAACGCTACGACGAGGCTGTGCGAGTAGTCATAGAGCATCGTCAGGCGAGTGCCTCATTGCTGCAGCGCCGCTTAGGTGTTGGGTATAACAGAGCAGCAAATCTGATTGAAGAAATGGAAGCAAATGGAGTGGTTGGGCCTGCGCAAGGTTCCAAACCAAGAAAAGTACTTTTGGGTAGTGAATCAATTAATCCGTAAAATTATTTAGGAATATTCATTGGGAAACTTTGAATATTCCTGGATTTTTATTCTGATCCGTGTTATTCAATCCCCTTATTAATAACTCTCATTCACCAGAGTGTTGGTCTGAGGTTCACGCCTTGGGTGTCTGGTGATTAGAAAAACCAACTGGAGATTTTTATGTCTAATGAATTGCAATTAAAGACGCTTTTAGAAGCAGGCGCTCACTTCGGTCACCAAACTGAGAAGTGGAACCCAAAAATGAAAAAGTACATCTTCGGAGAAAAAAACGGGATTTACATCATCGACTTAGGTCAAACTATTCCTCTAGCAAAAAACGCATATGAATTCATCAAGAGAACTGCTGGTGAAGGAAAGCCAATCCTTTTCGTAGGAACAAAAAGACAAGCACAAGAAACTGTTAGAAAAGCAGCAGAAGAGTGTGGAGCTAATTTTGTTACTTCAAGATGGTTAGGTGGAATGCTTACAAACCATAAAACAATTGCTCTTTCAGTTGATAAACTTAGAAAAGTTGAAAAAATGAAAGAAACTGGTGACTATAACTTACTTACAAAAAAAGAAAGATCTAAAATTGAAAAAGAAGTTATCAAACTAGAAAAAAACCTTGGTGGGATTAAAGAAATGAGAAAGCTTCCAGGAGCTCTTTTCATTATCGATCCAAACAGTGAAAGAATTGCTATCCAAGAAGCAAATAACTTAGGAATTCCAGTTGTCGCTATTACAGATACAAACTGTGATCCAACAGGTGTTGATTACGTTGTTCCAGGAAATGACGACGCAATTAAGTCTGTTCAATTATTCGCTGAATACTTCGCTAACTCTGTAACTGAAGGTCTTTCAATCGCTAAGAAAAATAACAAGCTTGGAAAAGATAAAGATCTTTCTCGTGACGTTGCTCTTGAAAAAGAAATCATCAGCAAATACGAAAACGATATCGACCTAGTTGACGAAGAATAATTAGAATTTTTTAAAATTTTTAATAGGGATTTTATATGTCAAATATTACAGCAAAAATGGTTAATGAACTAAGAGAGAAAACTGGTGCAGGAATGATGGACTGTAAAAAAGCACTTGTAGAAGTTGGTGGCGATATTGAAAAAGCCGTAGACTTCTTAAGAACTAAAGGTCTAGCAGCAGCTCAGAAGAAGCAAAGCCGTGTAGCAGCGGAAGGTGCAGTCGGTTCTTACGTTCATAGCGGAAGAATTGGTGTTTTAGTTGAAGTTAACTGTGAAACAGACTTCGTAGCAAAATCTGATGATTTCCAAAACTTCGTAAAAGACGTAGCAATGCACATTGCAGCTGCAGATCCAAAGTTCGTAAGAGCTACAGAAATGGATCAATCTTTTATTGAAAGAGAAGTAGCAATTTACACTGCTCAATTAAAAGACGAAGGTAAACCAGAAGCAATGATTGCTAAAATTGTAGAAGGAAAAGTAAAAAAACTTTCTAAAGAAGTTTGTTTACTTGAGCAACCATTCATTAAAAATCCTGATTTATCAGTACAAGATCTTATCAACGAACTTACTATTAAAATCGGTGAAAAGATCGACGTTCGTCGTTTTGTAAAATTCAATCTTGGTGAAGGTATCGAAAAAAGAGTAGATGACTTTGCTTCTGAAGTTGCAAAAATGACTGGCGGACAAGCGTAATTATCAATACACTTAAATAAAGGGGCTTTAAAAGGCCCCTTTTTTTTGGTCAAAAATCACTGTTCGGGAGTGACAATGAAATACGGCAGAATTTTACTAAAGTTATCAGGGGAAGCGTTATCAGGAGAGCAAGGAACAGGGATTTGTCCCGAAGTTCTAAGCACAATTTCAGCAGAGATTAAGGATTTAATTGAAGCAGGAGTTGAGGTTGCCATTGTTATTGGTGGAGGGAATATTCATAGAGGAGTTGCAGGGGCAACGATTGGTATGGATAGAACAACTTCAGACCATATGGGAATGTTGGCGACAGTTATTAACTCACTTGCTCTTCAAGATAATCTTGAAAGAAAGGGTGTTAACACTCGCGTACTAACGGCCATAGACATGCAAGAAATTGCAGAGCCATACATCAGAAGAAGAGCGGTTCGCCACCTAGAAAAGAAAAGAGTAGTTATCTTTGCAGCAGGGACAGGGAATCCTTATTTTACAACTGATACTGCCGCGGCGCTTCGTGCGAACGAAATTGACGCGCATGTAATTATTAAAGCAACTAAGGTTGACGGTATTTACGATAAAGATCCAATGAAGCATAAAGATGCAGTCAAAATAGATAAATTAAAGTATATTGATGTACTCAACAAAGGCATTAAGGTCATGGATTCTACGGCCATAAGTCTTTGTATGGACAATGAAATTGATATCCTTGTGCTTAATATGTTTGAGCATGGAAATATTAGAAAAGCAGTTAATGGTGACAAGATCGGAACCATTGTAACTAATCAGTAAGTGGAGTATTTGATGAACGTTAATGATGTAAAGAAGTCATTAGAAGAACAAATGAAAAAAGGAATTGATTCTTTAAAGTTTCAATTAACAAAAATTAGAACAGGAAGAGCTTCGGCAAATATTTTAGATGGTCTTTCAGTTGATTATTACGGAAGTTCAACTCCCATTAATCAAGTTGGACAAATATCGACACCCGAAGCGCGTTTATTACAAATTCAACCATTCGACAAAACTATGATTCCAGCAATCGAAAAAGCAATTTTCGGTGCAAACATTGGAGTGACGCCAACGAATGATGGAAACTTTGTTCGTTTATTATTTCCTGCTTTAACAGAAGACAAAAGAAAGGATTTAGTAAAAGAAATTAAAAAAATTGGTGAAGATGCTAAAGTTATTATCAGAAACGTACGTCGTGATAAAAACGATGCGGTTAAAAAAGCTGAGAAAGACAAAGTAATTTCAGAAGATGATTCAAAAAAGATTCAAACTGAAATTCAAAACATCACTGATAAATACACGAAAGAAATTGATACAGTTATTGCAGCTAAAGAGAAAGAAGTTCTCGCAGTTTAATTAAGGCAATTGGCCTTGCAGGGTTCAGTATGAGCGAAAACAAACTTCGACATGTGGCCATCATTATGGATGGAAACGGTCGATGGGCAACAGTGAGATCTCGCCCAAGAGTATGGGGACATATTCGCGGATCGACAGTTGTTGCTGACATTGTAGAAGAAGCAGATGCTTGTGGAGTACAAGCGCTTACTCTCTACGCGTTTTCGACTGAAAACTGGTGTCGTCCTCAGACTGAAGTAAAGGTTCTGTTTGCGCTCTTGAAAAAATTTCTTTTAAAAGAAAGACCTAGATTAATTAAAAACCAAGTACGTTTTAGAATGATGGGAGATCTCTCCCATCTTCCAAAAGATACTCAAAATCTCATCCAGTCATTAGAAAATGAAACCCAAAACTTTAAAGGCTTGAAGTTAACTTTTGCTTTTAGTTACGGAGGACGTGATGAGATTGTTTCTGCAGTTAATAATTGGGTAGAAAAAAATCCTGGACAAAAATTAACAGTAGAAGCACTTCAAAATTCATTATTAGTTCCTGATTTAGGAGATGTTGATCTTTTAATCAGAACTGGTGGAGATCAGAGAATTTCAAATTTTATGTTGTGGCAAGTAGCGTATGCTGAACTTTTCTTTACTCATACAAAGTGGCCTGACTTCACGGCAGAAGAATTTAGATCAATTCTCGATAAAACGGGAAAACGTGAAAGACGATTTGGCTCAGTATGTGCTGAAGATAACTTAAAACAAACTATTCAAAAAGCTCATCAAAATAAATTTCAACTTTTTAATCAAAGTGAAGTTCATTAATGAGTGAATCTAAATTTTCGAACACACAATTAAGAATAATTTCAGCCTTAGTCATGGTGATTTTGGTTGTCATTGGAGTGATGTTAGGAAAATTTTGGATGCTTGGTTTATGTTGGTTTGTTGGTGCTTTATGTGTAGATGAAGCCCTTCATCAGTTTTCTGGTCTAGCGAGAAATCATAAAAAATATTTTATTACCTTGGGCATTTATTCAATGTTTTTTCTCACGATGAACTTTATTGATCATTTTGATTTATCTCGTAGAATGTTTTTAGCCTTGGGTGTCTTCGTACATTTGGCTCTCATTTTTTATTTATTTAAATTTCCCCTTAAAGACAAAGTCATAAAAACAAAATCACTCGAGTATCCAACGATTATTGCTTATTTAATCATGATTCCCTTATTTTCTTTCGGAATATATTTTGAAGGTGAAATGTGGAAGCAAAATCTCGCGCTTTTATTATTGGTGACCTTTGGTATGGATACTGGGGCTTGGTTTTTTGGGAAAAATTTTGGTAAACGTAAACTTTATCCAGAAGTTAGCCCTAAAAAAACGGTGGAAGGATTTATCGGTGGCTTTATTGTCTCAGGTATTCTTGGTACGGTGTTCTGGTGGTTATTTTTCCATAATTTCCAATGGTATTATGTCTTTATTTTTGCACTGGCGGGTATTATTTCTCAGGCTGGGGACTTAGTTCAGTCTAAAATTAAACGTGAGTTCGAAATTAAAGATAGTTCAAATCTTATCCCTGGTCACGGGGGAGTCTATGATCGCATAGACAGTCTGATATTCTTATCGCCTTTTTTTGCACTTATAGTAAAATACTTAGGTAGCAATTTAACCTAGGTTGGGGTTCCCATGTTATTTGAAAAAATACTCACATTTGTCCTTTTTTTAGGGCCGCTTGTTTTCTTTCATGAATTAGGACATTTTTTCTTCGCAAGACTATTTGGCGTTAGAGTAGAAGTCTTTTCTCTAGGTTTTGGACCAAAACTTTTTAAATATAAAAAAGGTGATACTGAGTACGCCCTTTCATTAATCCCACTTGGTGGATATGTGAAAATGTTTGGTGACGATCCTTTTAATCAAGATGCAGTTCCTGTTGATCAAAGAAAATTTTCGTTTACTCACCAAAGTAAATGGGCAAGATTTTGGATTGTCATGGGGGGACCATTAGCCAATTTTATTTTAGCATTCGTATTATTTTTTGTTTTATTATTTAATGGCGAAAAAATTCCAGAAATTAAACTTGGTCAAGTTGATCACCAATCTGTTTTATATCAGCAAGGATTTAGAGCAGGGGACGTCATTTTAAAAATTAATGGCAATGATGTTTATAATCCTACTGATTTAATGATTGACGCTAAAACTTCTGTTTCGATAGTTGCGGTTAAACGCGATTCTAAAATTGAAGAATTAAAAGTGAATCTGGTTGGAGATAAGTTTTTTGAAGAAGTCGTAAAGCATCCACCATTTTTAAGAAAACCCTATTTAGTTGATCAAAAAGGCAATAAATACGTTTTATCTGCTGAAAAAGGAAAAGCAAATTTATTAGTGTCTTTTGAAGAGTTGTTAAGCTTTTCAGGAACAAAAGAATTTTACCTTTATCAATTACAAAAAGATTTTGATACAGCTTTAGATGATGCAAAAGTAGATTTAACTTCTGAAAAAATCATTTCTCTTCAAGAGAAAGATTTAAAAGGTGTTGTCGAAGATTTGGAAAAATTGAATTTAAAACCTTTAGATCTCATGGTGAGATCTGTAAATATGAGTTCCGCTGCAGACAAGGCAGGAATTAAAGCAGGCGATGTCCTTGTTCAATTAGAAGGAAATCGTGTTAGTAGCTTTGAAGATTTCCGAACAACTTTACAAACAATTAAGAAAGACTCAGTTGAAGTGACTATTTGGAGTCAGGGTGTAGATAAAAAAGTAACAATCACTCCAGATATTACTCCGATTGAAGATAAAAAATTAAAACTCATTGGTGTTTATTCTCATGTTGAATTAACTAAACCAAACTTTGTGCAAACGGAGTCAAAAGGGATTGTTGGATCAACTATTATTGGACTTGAACGCACATGGGATTCAGTTAAAAAGACCTTAGATGGATTTGTGAAGTTAATTACAAACCAAGCGTCGTTTAAACAAATTGGTGGCCCATTAACAATCGGTAAAGTGGCGCATGATTCACTAACGACATCGCTAAGTTATTTTTTCCAATTGATGGCCTTGATTTCGGTGAACTTAGGTGTGGTGAATTTGTTTCCTATTCCAGTTCTTGATGGTGGGCATATTATGTTCATTGGATTAGAAATCATAAATCGTGGTCCTCTATCAAGAAGAAAGATGGAGATCGCACAGCAAGTTGGTCTTTCAATCTTGCTTATGTTAATGATTGGGGCACTCTTTAACGATTTTAGTAGATTTTTCTAAGTGATATGAACTTATTTATAGATACAACCTCAAATTTAAAAATTGGAATCTTAGACAAAGATTGTCATTGGTTACATTTTGAAAATTTAGATGTGAAAAAACCATCTGAAGTTATTCACAAGTCTATCTATGATGCTCTTCAAGACAAAAATTTAAAAATAAGTGACATTAAGAAAATTCTTACTTGTGCAGGTCCTGGATCTTACACCGGAATGCGTTTATCGGAAGGCATCGTGCAAGTTTTAGAATTAAATGGTGCGAAGGCTTGTACATTTTTTCATTTTGAAATTCCACTGCTACAAGGCATCCAAAATTATATTTGGGTCGCTACAGCGTTTAAGGGAGAGTATTTTATTTACCATTATGACAATGGAGTAGTTCAAAAACATTTAAAACTTTTAAATGAACTTCCTCATTTTTTACTGCAATTTTCCCAAGAAAAAAAATACTGCTTAGTCGATGATCCAAACTTAGGTGCAGAATTTACACCTACCAGTAAGCTCATTGTGGAAAACCCAGAAAAATATTTGCCGGTAGTTTTAAAACGTGAGCACCGTGAGCCTGCTTATTATTATCGAACTGTCGAAGAGGAGTTTAAGATAAAATGACATTTAAATCTTATATTCCCTCAAGATACAATACGCTTTTTTTTATATTAGGTTTAATGCTTTGGTTATTTACTAGTTTGAAGTTCGTCTTTATCTTTGCGATCGTTTATTTAATTGTTTATTTTGTTTTAAGAAGAGATACCAACTATTTTCGTGATGATCCTATGATTATGACGGGAGTAATCTTTGCTCCTGCAAATGGCATCATTGTTCATGTTGAAGAGAATGTGAATCATAGCTTTTTTGGAGAAGGGCTCACTGAGATTCAGATTAGAATACCTTGGTGGAAAGAAATGGGAATTTTTCTTCCTGTTTCGGCCGAAATAAAAGATCTTAGAATTTTTAAAGGGAAGTCATTTTTTAGATTTGGTTGTTATGCTGAGAAAGCAGGGATTGCAAATTATAGTGGCCTTGGAATGATTTTAGATACTA
>JAKLJM010000376.1 GCA_023151145.1 Bacteriovoracaceae bacterium
TCTCACTTGATCAAGCACAATCAAAAATCCACGAAATAGAAAAACTCACAATTTCAAAACTACAAAAACTTTTAGATAAACATTCAAAATACCTGAGTAAACCAAGAACGAATGGATTAGCGTTTGCCTTTGATATTCATGACCCGACACTGTTAAATAAATTTGTCGATCTTAGATTTAAACATGGCCTACTTTATTATCCGGCAGGCGATAAAACTTTACGTTTTCGCTTAAATACAGTTTTCCATGAAAAAGATTTAGATTTTCTTTTCGAAAGACTAGATGCTATTTGCCACGAATTATTCGATGGTGTTCATGCAGATCTTCCAACTCACGTTGAAACAGTAGAGCGCGACCAAGAAGAGTTATATGATTGGCATAAAATGCTGATTGAAAATAAAATTTTAAAACATAATGGAAAAAATCTTCTTTCAAAATCTGTCCTTCAAAAAGCAGAAGTTCAATTCAAAAAGAAAGGAGAATTTGAAATAGTTGAGATAACCGCACAAAACTTTCTAAACTATCGTCAACAAATCATTGAACTTGAAAAAACCGTTTATGAACCGGCTAGACAAACTGATATTGAAAAATTTGAGCACACTGTTCTTCATCCTAACTCTCTTTGCTTAGGAGTGGTAAAAGGAAAAGATTTAATGGCCATTGCTTTTGCCGGCCCGTTAAAACTTTATCCCCTAGAGCGTGGAGTTAGATTAGATCCTCACTTTAACGATGATGAAACTCTGTACATGCTTGATCTCACTGTTCATCCCGATGCTCAAGGCTCAGGTCTTGGTAGAATGTTAAAATACACCTTACAATCCATGGCTCTAACAAAAGGAATCAAACGAATTCACGGGCGCAATCGTGATCGATTAGCAGGGCCCATGTTAAATATCAATCTTTCCCTCGGAAGTGTGGAATTAAATTACATGAAGGAAGACTATCCTGATTTTGAAAATCACCGCGATGTTTTCTACTATACTTCTAGAACTGATTGGCAGGATACGACTCCAAATTTAAGTAGTGGTATTCACCAACCAATAACCAAAAGATCTCTTGATATGAAGTATGTAGAAAAAATGCTTCCATATCTTGTAAATAAAGTCTGTCTTTCAAATTTTGTGAGTGAAGAATTCTTAATTGCTACGAAAGAAATTTTCCAAGCGCTACCTGCTGAACTTCGTCATGGTTTCACTTGTTCTGGACAGTCTGAAGCAACTGACAAAGTTGTAAAAACCCTTTGGGTAAAAGCGACTAAAGAGAAAAAAGAAAAAAATGCTGTAAAACAATTAACGTTTCAAGGTCATTACTTTGGCCAAGGATCAATGTTTTCTAGAAGTCTAACCATTAATGAAGACAAATATTTCCCAGTTACTCACCTCTCTAAACCAACTGACCAAAACACAAGTGAACTCTTATCACTTGTGGAAAATGAACTAAAAACTGGTGATTACTTAGCGATCTGGATTGAGCCTGTCCTACAAAAAACCATGGAAAAAGTTCCTTTTGAATTTTTAGTGAAATTAAAAGAGTTGTCTAAAAAATATCAAGTCGCATTAGTTTTTAATGAAACAGGATCACAAGCTTATAATTTTAACAGAAAAACTTATTTTGCTTCAGAAGATAAATCCATCACTCCAGATGCTGGGTTATGCTATTTGAGTGGTCAAGCGGCCATAGCTTTTGCCACTGAAGAGAATTTTCTCGAACAACCTCTCATGATGATTAGTACCTGGGATGGAGATGAGTTTTCATTTTTAACTTATGCTAAAAGTTTTCAACAAATACTAAAAAATCCAGATCACTTTATGAAAACCGCCGATGAGTTTCAAAAAATCCTCATCGACAAACTCTCTGAATATGATCTTGAGGTTTTAAAAATTCAAAACGGACGTGGACACTTTAGAGGTTCAATACCAACGACACTTTCTAAATATTTTAAAGAAGTTGAAAACTCTTATATCGTAAATCCAAGCTTTGATGCCATGTTAGATTTTATAGAACAAAATAAGAAATAGGATTAATCCAATGACAAATTACCAATTTCCCGTGATTAAATATAAAAAAGGTGCAACAAGTAGTGAGTGGGGACTCCAGCACGGAGAAAGTTTCAGGCAAGGGATTAAAGAGCTTGTTGAAATTCGCACGGAACTCATGCTAAAAAAAAATCCAGCTTTAAAAAAAGAATTGGATTCTCTGGCCTTAGCGCAGTTTGAAGTCAGTAAACAATTTGCTCCTCACTTGGCCGATGAACTAAAACACATAGCTATCGGGGCAAATTTAACTCTCACAGACTTGGTGATTCTCAATAATTATACTGATTTTCGAGACATTATTCTGCCTGAAGAAGGTTGCTCTACCATTCATGTACAGAAAAATAATGAAGTCCTATCTGGACAAACTTGGGATATGCATCGAAGTGCAAAAAACTACCTTTCACTCATTGATGTTCCTAAAAGCGAAAATCATGATGCAATGATTATTTTATCACTCATCGGCTGTGTCGGTTTAATGGGAATCAACACCAAAAACTGTCTCATTGGGGTGAATAATATTAATACTGCAAATGCCAAAGCAGGATTAATTTGGCCAATTCTGGTAAGAAAAACGCTTGAAGCAAACACTTTAGAA
>JAKLJM010000377.1 GCA_023151145.1 Bacteriovoracaceae bacterium
ATCTTTGACCATCGGAAGGCAAAGACTATCTGAAGATGATAATGTTTCAGTTCCTTTCCCAGCTTTTTGACGATGATGATATGACCACTGACTAACGGCATATTCACTTTGACTTAATGTTTTAGCATGATTTGTTTCAGCGTAGTTATTAATTAAAGTATAATTAGACTCTTTACTTGGTGAGTGGAAATTAACTTCCGCTAAAAATATTTCTGCCAAAAGTTCTTCTGTTACTTTTATAATTTCAAATTTATCTTTTGCATAAAGAATAGATCTTGAAGACTTATAGAGTATTTGTGATCGAAACTCACGGTTGACGAGGTCTAGTTGTTGTTTTCTTTTTTGATTGGCTAAATATCCTGTAAAGAGGGCTACAACAATATAAGTGAAGCATAAAATGATATCTTCTTTGTTGGAGATGTGAAAAGTAAAGTAAGGAGGAATGAATAGAAAATCCCAGACAAGTGCACTGAGAAGTGCAGAGAAAATAATTGGGCCTCTATTTGAAAATGAACTAATTACTAAGACTGTGAATAAATAAAGAAATCCAACGGCGCGGTATCCAATAAAATCCCTAATTAGCAAGTTGGTAAGAGATACCGCAGTTAGTATTAAAAGGACATTATAATATTGTTGAATCGGACTATGGATTTTAAAGTAAGATAGAAGTTGAAATGGTCTTTCGAGTTTATTGTTTTGTCTGACAATATGTATATCTGTTGAGGGAAGTTTTTCAGTTAAATGATCGATTATGTTTTTTACACCAATATAATCGAATAATTTTTTTTCCGGTCTACCTAATATTATTTGAGACACATTTCTTTGCTTCGAAATTCTTTCAATTCCACCAACCAGATCAAACTCTTGAATTGACAAAAATTCTGCTCCGAGTTCTTTTGCTAAAGTTATATTTTTATTTAGTTGATTTTGATCTTCAGAAGAAAGAGATTCACTTCGATCAACATATAAAGCAATCCATGGTGCTTCTAGGTTAAAGGCCATTCTTCTTGTTGTTTTTATTAATTGAGTAGAGTGAGGACTATGGCTGATGGCCACAAGTAATCTTTCATTTGTATTCCAAGGACCAATAATGCCTCTTTGACTCATTTCATATCGCAGATGGGCATCAACAATTTCCGCTGTAAACCTTAATGCAAGTTCTCGAAGAGCTATCAGATGTTCTATTTTAAAAAAATGCTCACTTGCCCTTTGAGCACGTTCTCCTAAGTAAACCTTACCATCCTTTAATCTTTTAAGTAGTTCTTCTGGTTGCAGATCAATGAGTTCTACTTGACTTGCCATTTCAATGATTGAATCAGGAATAGTTTCATTAATCTGAATATTAGTAATTTGCTTTACGAGATCAGATCTTGTCTCAATATGCTGAATATTTACAGTGGTGTAAACATCGATACCAGCATTTAATATTTCTAATACATCTTGATACCTTTTGGGGTGCCTTGAATTAGGAGCGTTGTGATGAGCAAGCTCATCAATAAGGACAATTTGAGGTTTTCTATTTAGAATTAAATCAATATTTAATTCTGGAATTTGAATACCTTTATGTTCGATGATTTTTAGAGGAATTTGTTCTAGCCCATTTACGAGGTCTTCTGTATCAACTCTTTTATGAGTTTCGACAATTCCTATAACTATATCGATTGCTTCACTTTTTTTACCGTGAGCCGCTTTAAGCATTGAATAGGTTTTACCAACGCCGGGGCACATGCCTAAAAATACTCTAAGCTTACCCTTTTTTTCATTCAAATTACGTTGTGAAGATAAATCCTTTAATAAGAGGTCAGGATCTTTTTTCACATAATCAATAGGCATGAAAACCATCCTCTAGTAAAAGATTCAAAACAACAAAGTTAACTTTTTCTTCGCCCAAGAACCCTAGGTCTCTTTTTTCGAGTTGATTATATACAGTTTTTTTAAGTTTTTCTTTTAAAGTTAGATCAAGTTTTCTTGCAATTGCAATTCTTTCAATTTGTTTTAGGGCACTATCTAGTGAAATGTGTGGGTCAAGACCCGAGCCAGAATTAAAGAGCAAATCATGATCAAGACCTTTAGATTTTTGAAGATTCACAAAATCAATAAAGTCCTTCTTTATTGGACTGTACTGACTTGTTCCAGACGAGGATGAATTGTATTTTATTGTTGATGGTCTACCATGAAACCATTTGTCGTCTGAAAAGTCTTGGCCAATTAATCTTGATGCAATTGCTTGATTGTTTTTATAGATGATTGAACCATTTGCTTTATCTTTCCATAACAAATGCGTTATGAAGGTAATACTTATGGGATATAAAAATGAGACAAATATTGTTAAGATAAAAAATATTTTAATTTGTGTTTTCATGATTTTTCCTTATACTAATCCGATTTTAGTAATTAATAAATCGATCATTTTAATCCCTGCAAAAGGAATAAAAATTCCTCCAAATCCATATATTAAAATATTTCTTAGAAGCATGGAGCTGGCATTTTCTGATTTGTATTGAACTCCACTTAGCGCTAATGGAATAAGTGCAACAATAATGAGAGCGTTAAAGATAACAGCACTTAAGATTGCACTTTGCGGGCTATTTAAATCCATAACATTTAGTATGGAAA
>JAKLJM010000378.1 GCA_023151145.1 Bacteriovoracaceae bacterium
CATCCCCTCTATGACTAGCATCAAAAGTATCCCAAAAAACAGTGGCGTAGGCATAGTCCGGTGATAATTCGACTTTAGTCACAGAGACAAATTTTAATCTTCCATCTCTCATCGAAGTGCGAAGAAGCCCGTTAATTTCATTAACGAGCCTTTCTTCATATTTATCTTTTTTAAATGGATTTTTTGTTCTGGCCATAAAGACTACAATCTCGCTTCATTTGATGAACCACCATGTGAGTGGGTTTTTGCATCATCAAGAGTTCTCTTCTTCTTCACCATCATATAAGCTTCAAAGATATCTGCCTGACGAATGTCGTCGTAGTTTTCAAGTGCAATACCACACTCGTAACCATTTTTAACTTCTTTAGCATCATCTTTAAATCTCTTAAGTGAAGATAATTTTCCATCATGAACGATTTTACCGTTACGTAGTAAACGAATACCACAGCCCTGAGCAATTTTGCCTTCGATAACATATGATCCAGCAATAACTCCGGCTTTAGGAATATTGAATACTTCACGAACTTCAGCGCGTCCGATGTACTCTTCCACTTCCTCTGGATCAAGAAGACCTTCAAGAGCAAGTTTGATGTCATTTATTAATTCATAAATGATTGAATAGTTTTTAATATCGATACCTTTATCTTCAGCAAGTTTTCTAGCTGAAGTTACAGGACGCATATTGAATCCGATAATATATCCACCAGTGGTTTGTGCCATGAGGACATCCGAATCTGTAATCGGACCAACTCCACCTGCAACAACCTTAACGGCTACTTCATTATTTCCAAGAGCTTCCAGTGCTTGCTTAATCGCTTCATAAGATCCATTAACATCTGATCGAATGATAAGGTTAAGCATTTTCTTTTCAGGTTGATCTGAATTAGCTGCTCCAGCAAAAAAGTCTTCAAGCGACATTTTTTTCTTCTCTGGTACGGCTTCCATATTCTTTCTTTCTTGAATACGGTTTTCTGCAATCTTCTTAGCTTCACGTTCATTTTTTACAACGTTTAGCTGATCACCTGGGCTTGGAGCTTGTTCAAGACCAAAAATTTGTATTGGAGTAGAAGGACCTGCTGAGTCTAAGTTTTTCCCTAGGTGATCAGTTAAAGTTCTCGCTCTTCCGTGTGTTTCGCCAACGACGATACAATCCCCTTTCTGAAGCGTTCCCGACTGCACTAAAACAGTGGCCATCGGTCCTCTTCCTGGTTCAATTTTTGATTCAATAACGACTGCATCAACAACACCTTTTGGATTTGCTCTTAAATCAAGAATTTCCGCTTGAAGTAGGATCGCTTCTAAAAGTTCATCAATTCCTTGTGCTTTAAGAGCAGAAACGTGAACGAATTGAGTCTGTCCACCCCATTCTTCAGGCATCAAGTTATAGTCTGATAATTCTTGCTTAATTTTATCTGGGTTAACACCTGGTTTATCCATTTTGTTAACAGCAACAATAATCGGCACTCCTGCATTCGCACAAAACTTAATAGATTCTCTAGTTTGTGGCATAACTCCATCGTCTGCTGCAACAACAAGAATAACAATATCAGTTACGTTGGCCCCACGCTGTCTCATAGAAGCAAACGCCGCGTGACCTGGAGTATCTAAGAAGGCAATTGATTGACCATTATTCGTTTTAACCGAGTAGGCTCCGATATGCTGAGTGATTCCCCCGGCTTCTCCATCTGCTACTTTGGCTTTTCTTACAGTATCTAAAAGAGTTGTTTTACCATGGTCAACGTGCCCCATAATCGCCACCACAGGTGGACGATGAGGATAATTTGATTTTTCACTCGTGACATCGGCCGTTTTATTGATGATTTTTGATTCATCAAAAGCAATATCTTCTACTCGGTAGTTCCAAAGCGCTGCGATTTCGCGAGCAAGAGTTGTCCCTACGTAGTCATTTTCTTTAACGAGTAAATTAAGCTTCAAACATTCGTCAGCAAAATCTCTAAATTTTAAACTTAATTTTTGAGCTAAATCAGAACAAGTAGCCCCTTTATGAATCTGAACTACACGTTTAGATTCTTTAACTTGTGTCACTTCAGTTTCCTTGATTGGTCCACTATAATCTCTTTTTCTTTTAACCGTAGAGTAAATCGGTCTACCAGTACCAGATAAAGTTAAGTAAGACTTTAACTCATCTTCTGCACGAGAAATATTTAGAACCTGTGATTTACTAACTACTTTTTTACCGGACATCATAGAAGCAAGACCGCCCATGCGTTTTCTTGTTTCTTCTTCGTCTTCTCTTTTCTTCTTCGTTTCTGCATCTTCAAAAGGATCGATAGCTGCACCCGGTGCTCGAGGAGCACTCGTTGCCGTTTTAGGGCGAGCACTTTGTGAAGATTCATCTTTTGGTGCGTCTTTTGAAGGCGTAAAAACCGGTGTAAAACGATGAACTTTTTCTTGATAAAGTTCTTTTGATTTATCAGTTGATCTCTGAGGAGTTGTTACAACAACTTCTTCCTCAGTATTTTCATCAAGAGTTTTTCGTTCTTCAATTTTTGGTTTAGAAACAACTCTTAAGCCACCAACTTTTGATGGTTGTTCTGGCTGAGTCGTCGTTTTTGGACTTTCTTCATAAAATAATGAA
>JAKLJM010000379.1 GCA_023151145.1 Bacteriovoracaceae bacterium
CTACAAAAACTTGGGGGAACTTATGAAAAAGATTGCAGCGAATCGCCTTGTGTTCTTTTCACTTATGACAGCACTATTTGTATCGGCCAATGCTTTCAGCAAGCAACCGCCTCCACCGGATTTTATCCCTCCAACTCCTCCTGTTCAAACGAAGAGCTTTAAGTCTCCTTTGTCAGTTGATGACAAAAAAATGTTAATCACTTCTGTGAGCTTTGAAGAAGTATCAACGATTTACGATGCTCCAGTTCATAATTACGTGACAAGATTAGATACTCAATATGAACTTCCAGATCTGGCTGGAGATCTTAAGAGTGTCATCGCTATTATTGACGATCTAATTGCGATTGGTAAAAAAATCTGGCCGATCATCGACAAAAACCGCCCAGTTATTACTACTGACTTAAAAAGCATGATCTCTGTTCTTCCTAGACTTGAAGGAAATAGAGTAGAAATGGATTTAATGGAAAACTGGTCTATGCCAGTTGCAAAAAGTTACCGTTTAGCTTTAAAGAACGGTTTCAACTCTGATGTTATTGCCTTTACTTATACAGTGATTTTCCAACACAGTGGAACTCATGATGGAAAAGGAAAATACCTAACTTCTGTAAAGATTTTAGCGAATGAAATCTATGCTTCATGGGGATTTAATTTTGATGCAAAATCTGAAATGATCAATATTGCGAATGTTGGTTCAAAGGCAAATCCCGTTGCTTCTGCCATTTTCCAAGTGAATTATAAAGGGAAGGGCTTATTGAATGAAATCCAGGGTGCCCATACATTTTATGTAGATGGTAATGGCGGATTTCAAGTTTTAAAATAATTTATAAAGGTTTTAGTTTATGTTGAAAGAATTTCGCGATTTTGCAATGAAAGGAAACGTCGTTGATCTAGCTGTAGGGGTTATCATCGGTGGTGCTTTTGGGAAGATTGTCTCTTCAGTTGTTAATGATATCATTATGCCTTTCTTGGGCCTATTGACCGGCGGAATTGATCTTAGTGGTTTAAAATATATTATTCGTGAAGGGGTGGATGGACTTCCACCTCTAGCGATTAAATATGGAATGTTTCTTCAATCAGTTATTGATTTTGTCATCATTTCTTTCAGTATTTTTCTTTTTATTAAAGTCTTAATGAAGCTTAAAAAAGAAGAAAAGACAGACGCTGCACCAGCAGCACCAAAAGAGGAAGTTGTTCTTTTATCTGAGATTAGAGATCTCTTAAAAAAATAATGTCCTCTGATTTTGAATCCTATTTTTCATCTATTTATAATGAGCGCTGGCCGCTTTTAAAAAAAGCTTTATTAGAAAAAGAAACCCTAGTGGCCAGACTTAATAATTGGTCTCTTCCAAGTGTAGACCATCCCATTTATCGAGAAGAAAAATTTCCTGAATTAAAAAACGTTCACTTTATTCCAGATCGCGAAACTTACACAAGTTCACAAACTGCTAGTGGGCTTTTAGATATTTATTTTATGGATCCAGGTAGTATCTTGGTGGCAGAGCAATTACAAGTTCAAGACGGTGATACTGTCCTTGATATGTGCGCAGCCCCAGGTGGAAAAACATTAGTATTATTTGAAAAACTTATTCAAAGTGGTGAGCTTTTTGCCAATGAGATTTCTGAATCAAGAAGACATCGATTAAAAAAAGTGATTCAAGACTTTATTCCCCGAGATAAAAGAGAGCGGATTTGGGTAAAAGGTCATGATGGGTTAAATTTTGGAATGAAAATGCCGAATCACTTTGACAAAATTCTTTTAGATGCTCCTTGCTCAGGAGAAAAACATTTATTACAAAATCCCAAAGAACTAAAAGAATGGTCAAAAAAACGTACGGAAAAACTGGCCCAAAGACAATATGGTTTACTTTGTTCTGCGATGTTGGCGTTAAAACCCAAAGGACGTTTAGTATATTCGACTTGTTCAATTAGTCCGCTTGAGAACGATGGAGTGCTAAGACGATTTATGGAAAGAAAAGGGGATAGTGCCACTCTTGTTCATAGTGAATTGTCCAAAGGGGAAAAGACTGAGTTTGGCCATATTTTTATGCCTGATCAAGCAGGATTTGGACCTTTGTATTTTGCCGTCTTAGAAAAAAATGCTTAATGAAGTTGTGGAGATGATGCTAAGTTTTTTAGCACAATTGAAGCAGCAATAAAACCAGCAGAGCCCGTGACAAACGTGGCCGATCCCATACCAGTAAAACAATCCAATCTTTTATTTTCAGCTTCCGGAGTGAGATGACAGACTCCACCGTCTCCGTCGGGATATACCGCTTGTTCAGTAGAATAGACACAATCAATTCCGTAATGAATTTTTTCTGTTGGTGGCAAATTATAATGGGCACGTAGTTTTTTTCGAACGCGCATAATGAGCTTATCATTAAAGCTTTCACCGAGATCCCCAGTTCTAAATTTTGTTGGATCCCATTTTCCAGCGGTACCACCCACCGTAACAATTTTAATATGCTGATCACGGCAATAAGTGAGTATACTAACTTTGTGCTTAATAGAATCGATTCCATCAATCACATAGTCAGGTTTATTATTAAAAATTTCCGCGATATTTTTTTCACCAAGAAATTCTTTGATCACATGTATA
>JAKLJM010000380.1 GCA_023151145.1 Bacteriovoracaceae bacterium
AGGGCGTAGAAACGAGCGATCGTAGAGTGACCACTTGGATAAGAGTACGATCCTTCAAGTTCGATACAAGGTTTGATGTCTGCATGTGCATCATAAGGTCTTGGTCTTTTATAAATATTTTTGGCGCGATAAATATTTGCTCCAGCTGAAACTTTTTTTAGAAAGATCAAACGAGCTGCTTTTTTCGCTTCCTCTTTTGTTAATGGTCCATTGTTATCAACAAAAAACACTTCAAGATTTGTATCTTTCTGAGCATCGGCCAGCTCACATTCTTCATTTGTACGATTATTTTGCCAATCAATTAAGGTTTGGTAATCCAGATTAGCTTCGGGGCTATTGTTAGTAGGATATTCTCCTAACAATTTTTTTATTTCAGATTTTGTGAAAATAGTTACTGAGAGGTTTTCATTTTGTGCAAATGAGAAACTGGTCATAAACAGAGAAAACATTATTACGGTGATCAATTTATTCATCTTTAACTCCTTTCCTTGAGTATTTTTTATTTTTTGAGAATCTTTTTAGCTAATGTTACAACGACAAGAACCAACCCACCAGCAACAATGCCGACAAATCCTTCAAAAAGAGTGGGCATCACTCCAGTTAAAGTTTGTTGATAATGATGAAGAAAGGGAAGAGCATGGGCGAGGATTCCACCCCCGACTAAAAACATGGCTATCGTTCCAGCAATCCCTAAACCTTTCATAAAAAGAGGGGCAAAAACTAAAAGGCATCTACCAAGAATTTGTCTAAAACCATTCTTCTTTTGCAAATAAAGACCGAAGTCATCTAATTTTACGATGAGAGCGACTAGACCATAAACTCCAATGGTCATGATGAGTGAGATGGAAACTAAAACCATGAGGCGTGTGGTGAAGTTCACACTGGCCAATCCACCTAGAGTAATCACAATAATTTCAGCAGAGAGAATAAAGTCAGTTGTGACTGCACCTTTAATTTTTGTTTTTTCCATTTCATCTAAAGGTAATTCTGGGTGAGTAAGTTTTTTTAGATCTGGTTGGTGATCTTTTTTATGAAAAAGTTTTTCAAAAATTTTTTCAAAACCTTCAAAACATAAAAAACCTCCGCCTAACATGAGAAGAGGTGAGATAAGAAAAGGAGCGATGGTGCTTATTAAAAGAGCAGATGGAACAAGAATCGCTTTATTAATAAGTGATCCCTTAGCAACCGCCATGACAACAGGAATTTCTCGATCAGCACTGACTCCAGTTACTTGCTCAGCATTCAAGGCTAAGTCATCACCTAAAACACCTGATGTTTTTTTCGCTGCTACTTTTGATAATACAGCTACATCATCCAAGATAGTTGCGATGTCGTCGATGAGAGTGAGTAAACTAGTTCCGGCCATAAAATTCTCCTAGAGATTTATTCTTTAATAAAAGCAAGAGAACGAAAAGAAGTTTTCTTATTTCACATTATTATTGGTAAAAAGTGGTTGATTTTGATCAAATATTCACTGGTAAAAAAGCCTTGGTCATTCTATAGTTAGCCACTATGTATAAAGAAATGATGCAAGAACTTTCTCCCTACCTTAAGCCGCATAAAGCCAAAGCCATCGGTGCCGTTATTCTCTCTCTTTTATTGGCATTGATCTCTGGTGCTCAATTTAAGTTAATTAAGCCTATTTTTGATAATGGCTTAAGTGGACAAGCAGATCTCAATGAAATTTTGCTTTTGGCCGGTGCCTTATTAGGTTTGGGTGTTCTAAATTTCCCAGTTCGTTTTTATCATTTTTACTGGTTGCGCTATATCGGAGATAAAATTACTAACGATATGCGTGAGAGATTATTTCATAAAATCCAACAGCTCCCGACAAGTTTCTATAATAGAAATAAACAAGGATACTTGATGTCGGTCATCTCAAACGACACCGAGATGTTCGCCCAATCTTTTAGAGCATGCGTCGATGTTATTCGCGAGCCCGCTAAAGCCGTAGTGTACTTAGGATTAGCGATCAATGCGGATTGGCAATTGACCCTGGTTATTTTGGTTGTGGGTCCATTGTTTGTGGCCATTTTTCAAATCTCTGGAAAAAAAGTTAAGGCCAATCAGCATAACGTTCAAGAGGGAAGAGCTGATCTTACCCATAATATTGCGGAAGGAATTTCTTCACATAAAGTAACTAAAGCATTTAATCTTCAAAAATATGTTTTAGGTCGTTTTAGAAAATCTCAAAAAAGTTATTTTGATGCGCAAATGACTACGACGGTGATTGAAGAGATCGCTCATCCTTTTGTGGAATTAGTTGGGGCCATTGCTTTTTCTGGCGTGATTGTTTTTGCTTATTATCGTATTCAAATGAAGGCCATGACGGTGGGGGATTTTATTCAGTTCATCGGGGCGCTTGCGATGTTGATGGATCCGATTAGAAAGTTCTCACAAGCCAATGTGAAAATGAGTCAAGGTAAAGCTGCTCTCGAGAGACTTCGTACCATTTTAAAACTTGAAGAAGAACCTGATCGTGGAACTTATGCCATTGAAAAATTTAGTCATCAGATAACAGTGAAAGATTTGAGTTTTAGTTACGGAGAGGGAAAGGTTATTAAAAACCTAAATCTCGAAGTG
>JAKLJM010000381.1 GCA_023151145.1 Bacteriovoracaceae bacterium
CTAGTTTTTTTAAGACATTCTCTCTTCTTGCTTTAAAAATCTCTACGTTCTCTGTGGCTTTTCTCATATTTCCTCACTCTTAATTTTTGATTTTAAAGTTTAGTTTTTTAAATTTAGCTTTAAAATTCTTAGCGCTATAAAGTAGTTATAATCCTAATTTTTGTGCTAGACTCTGAATGCTCTTATAGGATTGCTCTGAACCCTTTTGCATGAGTTCCCTTCTCTGACTAAAATCTACTATACTATAATTATCAAGATTTAGGTTAATTGTAAAATCAACAAATCGCAATTGTTTGGTCAAATCACTGGACAGCTCTGCCCAGAGCAGGTTCTCAGTCGAGTTTTCATCATAAATAGGTTTTTTAAAAGCATCTCCCCCAAGCACATTTACAAAAACAATATAGTTTGCACCTTGAGACCTAAGGTAATCAGCAACAACCTTTAAATCCCTTGTTGATCCTATATTATTTTTATAGGGCTTAAACAATGGTGGATAAGGCAAACAAAATGGCAACATTTGTTCTAAAAATCCTTTGTTCATCATATATATCTGACTGTTTTGTAAATTAAGAGCTGGACAGCTAAAATGTTTTTTTAAATCTTCTGATTTTAAATTATTAAAAGCCGTCTTCAAAATAGGAGAAAGAGATGTTACATCGGTTGTTTTTTTTCCAGTCAAAATATTTTTTTTAAACAAGTCCTCTTCTTTAATTTTAAACATCTGCCACTCAACATCATTGACTGACCCCCTCCAAGCGTAAAGGCTTCCTACCAAAGCCCCTAGCTCTATGCCCGCAACACTATGAATTGGAATTTTATTCTTCTGTAGTTCTTGCAAAACTCCTATTTGGCCATAAACACGACTACCACCAGGCCCAAGAATAATTCCTATTTTTGGAACTTCTGGTATCGTGCGGGGTCTTTTAATTTCTGTTCCTTGATTTACATCTGACTCATGACCTTTATCATCATCTATTGAATTGTCGTCTTGAGCCACATTAGGGTTCTCTACAGTATATTGAGTTAATACTCTGAGGAGGAGAGCTTGTTCTTTTGCCAACTTCAGAAGTCCGTGTTTTTAGGTCTGGCCGACGATATAGACTCTGACAAGAAATCATGTAAAACGAACTTATTAACACAATGACAAAAGAAAGTGACTTTTTCATTAATAACAAATCCACTGAGCCTCCTTTTAATGTTTAAAAAATTGAATCATATTTTATTTAAGAAGTGGACAATATTTTTTAACAACATATGCTAATGATCTCGTTGATAATTCCACGTTAAATAAGAAACTATCAAAGATGGATTTTTTATAAAAGAACATCCACTTAGTTGATCAATTATTTTTTTTGTCTCTTGCTCTATGAAATTTTCGGTTTTTTTAACTCCACCTAAATGTGGCACTACGCTTTTCAGCTCTTGATTTTTTTCATGAAAATCTAGAACATCATCTTTAACTTGAAATAAAAATCCAGCATGAAGTCCAATGTTTTTAAATTTCTTTACTTCAGCAGCAGTTAGTTGAGCTAAAATAGCTGGTCCAGAAAAACATCCCGAAATAAGGGCTCCAGTTTTCAAAAGATGCATTTGTTTTACGTAGGTAAGTTCAAAAACTCTTGCTTCCATATCTAAAAACTGTCCACCGATCATACCCTTTAAACCTGAAATTTCAGTTAATTCTAAAATCAATGGTGCTAACTTTGATTCATATTGTTTTGCTATGACAGTGAAGGCCTCGGTAAGCAAAGCATCTCCCGACAACAAAGCAATGCTTTCTCCATAAACTTTATGATTCGTGGGCTTACCACGTCGAACATCATCATCATCCATGCATGGTAGATCATCATGTATCAAAGAATAAGTATGAATCATCTCAATCGCCAAGGCCCATCCCAATGATCTCTCCAAAGCTAACCCCAGAGCCTCTGTAGCAGCAAAAACTAGGGAAGGTCGAAATCTTTTCCCTCCACTTTGAAAAGAATAAAGCATCGATTCCAATAATGTTTTATTGAATATATCTTCTGGGTAAATTGCAGTTAATTCTTTTTTAGCAAAGTCTTCAAATTTTTGAAGATACTTATTAGATTCCAACACCATTACAACACTCAATTTATTTCTCGTCCTCGTTAAAAGGCTCTATGATAGCCTCTCCTTGGGGATCAAATCCTACTAACTTTTTTACTTTTAACTCTGCATCTGTAAGTTTTTGATGACATTCTCTAGATAATTTTACACCTTCTTCAAATAACTTTAAAGAGTCCTCTAATGAAACTTCACCTTTTTCCATTTTATGTACAATTTCTTCTAACCGAGATAACTTTTTTTCAAACTCCATAGCTCTGTCCTTTTAAGTTTATTTTAATTTCAATTCTTTAATTTTAACCTGCAAAGGCCCATCAGCGAACCTAAGCTGAATTTGGTCTTCTTCTGCTAGCTGCGATCTTTCTTTAATAACCTGATCATCTTTAGTAACAATCACATAACCACGTTCAACCACTTTTAGTGGACTAAAAGAATCTAACAATTGCATTTTATTTTTAACATCTATCTGTTTCGCCTTAAGTAACTCTTGGATTTTAGCAATCAATGTTTTGTGTAAAAAATGTACTTCCTCACTAGCTAATTTTATTTTGACTGCCGGGTCTTTAAGCTTCTGTAACAACAACTCTGCTTTATGCTTATAAGTTAAAATTTTTCTATCTAGTGCTTTTTCAAGACGATTAAACAAATCATCATTTTTAAGAATTAAATCTTGAAGCTTTTTCTTTGGATCAATCAATCGAATTTTTAAGTTTTCTAATCGCTGATCCCACTTTTTAAACTGACGCTCAAGGATCATATTCAACATACGATTTACTGATACCAATCTTTCCGTAAGCTCCTTTGCGCTTTTTGCTACCAGCTCCGCAGCCGCTGAAGGAGTTGGTGCCCGCAAATCAGCGACAAAATCTGCAATAGTAAAGTCAATCTCGTGGCCAACAGCAGAAATCACTGGAACAGGTGAGGCGGCAATAGCTCGCGCTAAATTTTCATCATTAAAAGCCCACAAATCTTCTATGGATCCACCGCCACGACCAACAATAATCACATCAACATTTTTCAACAACCATGCTTTTTTTAAAGCTTCTGTAATTTTTTCGGCTGCTCCTTCGCCTTGAACCAAAGTGGGAATCAAAATGACCTCTAAATAAGGTGCGCGGCGGGTAATAATTTGCCTCATATCTTGGATCGCAGCACCCGTTGGTGAAGTCACTAAAACTACTTTTTGAGGTAATGTTGGAATAGACCGCTTTCGTGCTGAATCAAACAACCCCTCAGCCTTTAGTTTTTGCTTGAGTTCTTCAAAGGCTTTCTGCAAAGCCCCAGCACCGACAGGCTCCATAGCTTCACATAAAATTTGGTAACTTCCTCGAGGTTCATAAACACTTATGCGCCCCTTAACCAAAACCTCTAGACCATCAACCAACTTAAAACGCAACTTAGAATTAAACCCACGAAACATCACCGCAGATATTTGAGATTTGTCATCCTTCAATGAAAAATAGTAATGCCCCGAAGTATGG
>JAKLJM010000382.1 GCA_023151145.1 Bacteriovoracaceae bacterium
TGATTCTCACATTGATTTTCTAAAGGAATTAAAAATTTCTTTTCGTTTAAGGGTTTCGCCAATCGGTGATAGAGGAGTGTGGATTGATACTTCTCATGAAAATACTAAAAAACTTTTAGAACATAAAACCTTTCTTGAAGATCTTTTACGTTTATCTATAGTTGAAGTAGGGCAAAAGTTTAAAAGATTAACAATTCAAAATAATGTATTGAAACTTTTAAAAGATCCTATCATGCATCATTGGATGAATAGTTTTGATGAATTTAATCGACCTTTATTTCTATATTCGACGATTGGTGCATTTACTCAACCCGGGAATAGGACTAATGAACTTTTAATTCATGAATGTATCACAATAATTAAGAATCTTTCATTGACTGATAAATCTTGCTTAGAGTTGTTTTCAGGAATGGGGAACTTTACATTGATGCTCTTGTCTCTTGGTTTTAAAGTAACAAGTGTTGAAGTTTCTAAAACAGCATTTAGTGCTTTATCTAGAGCTCTTGAAAATCATTTAAACTTTAAATCTCATATTTCTTTCAAAGAACTAAGCCTTTATAACAAAAGAGAACGGAACTTATTTAATAACCAAGAATTATTAATTGTTGATCCTCCTCGCTCTGGATTAGGTTTTGTTATTGATGTATTGGCATCTTTGGAGAAAAATCAAAGACCAAAACATCTTATTTATATTTCATGTCTGGCCGACACCTTAGTTGAAGACTTAACTCGGTTAAGTGAGCTAGGTTATGGAATTGATAGTATTGTTGGAGTAGATCAGTTTGCTTATTCAAATCACTGTGAATGGATTTCTTACTTAAGATTAAGTTAAATAATTTCGATAAGAAATCATGAAGATTTCGTGGTTTGTTTATTTATTTTTTATCTTTGGTTTTGTTTTTTTTCTTGAGACAAATAATCATCTTTTAGTTCGTCATCCAAGTTCCGAAAATCTAGAACGTCATGTTGTTTTTGATTTAGATTGGACTCTGTTTTCGGAGTTTGATCCTAAAATCATTCAACCTGATCCAGAGCGAGTGTTTGTCGTCGAAGGGAAATCGTATTATTTATCTTCACATGCCAAAGAACTGATTCGTTTTTTACATGAATCAGGTGTACATATTTCTTATTTTTCTGGCGGTCATAAGGAGCGTAATCGTGCATTATTGCAACAAGTCCACTTAGATGGAGTTGGTTCACTTGAAGATTTTGCATACAAAATTTTAAATAAAGATAACTTAACAGTTATAAATACAGATGAGTCAAAACCGTTTACCGAACGCTACAAAAAAGATTTAAAAAATATTCATAAAAATTTAGAAGAAATTATTCTTATTGATGATGATTTTCGATTCAGTGTTAATTTAGAACAAAAAAAGAATATGTTTTGGTTGGGGCCCACGTATCAAGTGTTAGAAAACTTTAAGCAGCTTCCTCTTTATGCCAACACCGCGACAACATATTTACCAGCGACAGAAGAAGCCTTTGATTTAGCAAAAAATAAATTGTTAATCATTAAAGAAGCATTAAGAGAAGCAATGTTTATTCAAGAAGCTAAAAAAATATCTTGGAGTCAGGCGGTATTTATTGTACAGCAAAAATTAAAGTTTAAAGAAGCTAAGTATAATCAATATTCATCTAATTTAAAAAGAAAAGGCTTAATAAATAAGCCTCTTCCTTCTCACAAACATTTCAGTTGTCAGGAATTGGCCATCCATTTTCTGAAGTAAAATTTATTATGGCTCTCTTAATTGAGTGACTAAATAGGGGCCACGCTCTTTTGCCATTGTTTTAGAATAATTTAGGCGCATTTTAAAATAGGGACCAAAAGTTGCTACGGTGTGGTATTCACCATTTTCTCCTGCGGAATCACATTCTTTGGGCAAACTTTCGACCCATTCCTTAGAGAATTCTTTATTTAGAAAACTGACTGGTAAATAAGCGGTGTGAATGGCGGTTACAATGGCGCGATGACCAGTTGAAAAGAATTCATCAACTACATCTTTGGTAGTTTTACCCCATAATGGAAAGTGAGCTTGCAGGTGAAGAGATTGGGCCAATTTCGTGTGATCATCTCTGAGCTCTTGCTGTTGAATATCGCCAAAGACTAAGGTGTCGACATTGATTTTTTTGAATGCAATTAGCTTATCTTTGAGAATTTCTTCGTAGTCTTTATTGCTTGCTTCTTTTGGAATAAAAATTCTGACGAGAGGGATATTTAAAAGTTTTGCCTGCTCATTATAGAGAGTCTCTGGCATGCCGTGAACATCATTTGAATTTGATTCTGCACTCATTATTGTTACTAAGGCCGTAATTTGAATTTCAGGCATCTTTTTAAGATAGTAGAGTGCCATTGCACTATCTTTGCCACCGCTCCAAAATAAAAGTACTTTTTTCATTGTGTATTCTTCTTTTTTTGTTTTAATTAGAGATAGGAAGTGAATAATGAAAGAAAAAGACATTGTAAAGTTTTGGTTAGAAGATATCGTGATAGGGCTTAATTTATGTCCATTTGCCAAGGTGCCCTATGAAAATG
>JAKLJM010000383.1 GCA_023151145.1 Bacteriovoracaceae bacterium
GAGAAAAAAGAATTACTTAAGCGCTAGTAATTCTTCGGTTGATTTTGCTTCTTTTCCATCATGTCCATGATGTTTTTTCTTTTTCGATACTAAATGTGAACCAATATCATTTGCCCACACTCTGAATCTATCGATGTAAACAAAGATAGACGGAAGAACAATCAACGTTAGAATTGTCGAAAGTGCTACCCCGGCAACGATGGCTACCCCCATCGATGTTCTTGATCGAGAAGCTGGGTTTAATCCGTAGGCAATTGGCAATGTCCCGGCAATAAGAGCAAATGAAGTCATTAGAATTGGTCTTAGTCGCGTTTTCCCTGCTTCAACAATCGCAGCAAATCTATCTTTCCCTTCATCCATTAAAACTTTAGCAAAGTCGACCATTAGAATCCCGTTTTTACCCGCCACACCAATCAATAAGAAGAAACCAAAGATGGTGAAGAGGTTCAACGTTTTACCAGTCAAATAAACCCCGAAAAACGCCCCACTGATAGCTAGTGGAAGTGAAAGCATAATCGTTACAGGCGTAATAAACGATTCATATAAAGACGAAAGAATTAAGTAGATAACGAGAAGACCAAAGCCCACGGCAACCATAGTTGAAGTCATCATCTTCGCCATTTCTTCAGCATCACCACCTAGGTTTAGCGTTACTCCTGGCTCAAGCTTTAAGTCTCCAGTTTGAATACGATTAACGTATTCACCCATCACCTGGCTTAAACCAACTCCCGGAGCAATCCCCGATGAAACTTCAATAAAACGTCCACGGTTCATACGCTCAATTGAGGCAGGACCAGTGGTCTCAATTCCATCGGCGATATCAGAAAGTTTAACTAGACGTCTGTTAATGTTTGGAACGTAAACTTTATTAAACTCGTTTTTAAGATCGCGTTCAGCTTCATTTAAACGAACACGCACGTCATATTCACGTCCACCTTCTCTAAACACTGCTGGAGTGAAACCTTCAACTTGGGCACGAAGTTCACTACCTAAAGTTTTAGTGTTAATCCCGTACTCTTTCGCCTTTCCAGGCTTAAGCTTAATTTGCATCTCAGGTTTACCAGATCGATAGTTTGAATCCGCGTCTACTAAACGTTTGTCTTCTTTCATCGCTTTTAAAACTTTCATCGCACTTTTTTCCAGTGCTACTGGATCAGGAGATGTAAAGTTTAAGATAACAGGCTGACGACCAAAACCAGAGGCATCATATTTTTTAACCAATGGATTAGCTTTTTCTTTTAAGTGAGCTAACTGCTCTCTTAAGTTCTGACTAAAAATATTTGTTTTTAATCCCCCACGCTCTTCTTTTAACTTAACCGTAAAAGAGGCTTTGTTCACCTCTCCGTTTTCGTTACCAGTAAAGTACATCGAGTAATCAACAGCACTATTTTTTACGATAATATCATTTACTTCCTTCGCTACTTTAGTGGTTTCGTCTAGATTGGTTCCTGGCTCTAACTCTAAAGTAACAAGAATTTCACCTGAGTCATCATCCGGAATAAACTCTCCTGGAGTTAAGCCTGCTACGTAAAATGAAAGAAAGAAAATCACTAACGTCGCTGCAATCGTTGCCAGAGGAGATTTAAGCGTAAACTTTAAAAAGCTTTCATAGGTATCTTCTAACCATGTTTGGAAACGATCAAAGCCTCTTACTGCTCTTCCTAGAGTCTTATCATAAAGACCTGGGTTAGCTGGCACATGTTTAATGTCATGATGTTCACCACCAAAATAAGCTGCGAGCATTGGAATAATGGTGATGGCCACAAAAAGTGAGATCGCCATTGAGAATGTCACGGTTAAACCAAATGATTTTAAAAATTGTCCAAGTGTTCCGGACATCATGGCGACGGGAACGAATACGGCCATAACAACTAACGTGATGGCAATAACCGCCATTTGAATTTCGGCCGTTGCTTTTGAAGCTGCTTCTTTCGAATCAAATCCCTTTTCCATAAAACGATAAACGTTTTCAATAACAACGATGGCATCGTCAATTAAGAGACCTACGGCAAGAGTTAGCGCTAAAAGAGTAACGATGTTAACGGTAAACCCTGCAGCGTACATGATAAGAAACGCACCAATTAAAGAAACTGGTAACGAAAGCGCCGTAATTAAAGTTGAACGCAATGATCCTAAGAAGAAGAAAACGGTAATAATCGTTAATATAATACCAATGATAATCGTTTCATAAACGTCATAAACGTTATTACTAATTTTAACCGAAGAGTCGATCATAATTCTAAGCTCAGGAGCTTCTGCTGTTCCTTTGAACTCTTCATTAATCGCCGCTACTTTCTTTTGAACATCTTGAGCAACTTTAAGGGTGTTAGATCCCGCTTGGCGGAAAACTTGAATAATAAGAATACGCTCATCATTGATGAACCCACGAGACTTTTCGTCTTGAAGAGTATCAACGACTTTTCCTAAATCGGCCACTCGGGTGGGAACTTCGTTACCATAAAGGTTAACTAGCGTATCACTAATTTCTGGAATATTAGAAAATTCTCCTAACCCTCTAAAAACTAATTCTTT
>JAKLJM010000384.1 GCA_023151145.1 Bacteriovoracaceae bacterium
TGCCTTTAACATGTACATGTCACCAATCATGAGTCCTAATAGCCCACTTAAGATGAGAACATTAAATGAAATGAGGGATGGCGGGGTCCAAAGATTAAAGATGACTACGGTAATGGAGAAAAGAAAAAGTGCAACGATGGCCTTAAAAGCATTCATCCACTGTGGAGTAATACTACGAGAGAACTCAGTAAAAATTGTACTTGAGTAGGAGAAACAAAGCGTTGCTCCAAGGGCAAAAAACAATGGAGGTACTGAATCAATGATGTTCATTATTCTCCTAAAACATCTTCAACTTCAGTAAAGTCTCGGATGCCCGTAAAGTCAGGTGAAGGTTTAGTTCCCGCTCGCACAAGTTGCAAGACTTTAAAACCTGCAAGTTTTGCAGCTTCTAGCTCTTCCGGGATATCTGAGAGAAAAAGAATTTCGTCACTGGGAAGATTAATCTTTTTTTGAATTTCTTTATAAGAATTAACTTCTCTTTTATGGCCTACTTCAGTGTCGAAGTTATAGTCAAAAAGATCTTGGAGATTGCCATATTTGGTATGATTAAAAAGTAATTTTTGAGCATGAACAGAGCCAGAAGAATAGATTCCAAGTTTTAATCCTTTTTCTTTCCATTCTTGAAGACATTCAGGAACGTCGGGATAAACATGGCCTATAATCTTTCCTTGTTCATAGCCTTTTTGCCACTGAAAACCTTGAATCGTTTTGAGACCTTTTATTTTCATATCATTCTTAATCATATGAATCAGCACTCGAAGGGCAATTTCTTGGTTGAATTGACCAGAGTAGAGTTTTTCCTCTAAGCCAACTTTAGCCACTTCTTGAAGTGCTAGTTGAATTTCTGTATTTGTTTTATTGTTAAATTCTTCTTCAAGAAAAGAGATCAAATTGTCCTTTGAAAAAGGAAAAAGGATATCGTGGACAAAATGAATTGAAGTTGTTGTTCCTTCAACATCCATTAAAATACATTGCATGCGTTGGTCCTTATAAGTTTTAATTATGGGTTGTAACGTTCATCAATTTTCGATTCAGTGTAGTTCGCAACCCAGCCTTCGATATTCGTAAAAATTCGAATAGCTTTCACATGATATTTTGGGGCGAGATCAAACCAATGTTTGTAGCCTTTTGGAACCGACATAAAGTCACCCTTTTGACAAAGAACATTGATGATTAAATCCTTATCCGCTTCATCTTTTAAGTGAAACCAGAATAAACCTTCGCCATCAACAAAAAATCTGACCTCATCTTCTGAGTGAGTGTGTTCTTTTAAAAATTTAGCACGTATGGTTTCTATATTAGGTGTGTCTTTATGGACATTGATAACATCGGCAGTCTGGTAGCCGTTTTTTTCCATGAATGGTTTTAATTCATGGGAGTAAGCCTCTATAATCGTTTCTTGAGAATCAGAATCACTAATTGGTTTATTCGCTTCCCATTTCGTTAGATAAATACCATGAGTATTTAAGAGATTTTTAATGTCATTAAAATCAGTCAGTGTTTTATTTTGATCAGGGATACTTAAGATGGCCATGCATATCTCCTCATTTCTAGTTGATATTGAAATAAATAATCGAAAACTTCTAAATGTCTTTTGGCGTCTTCAACAGTATCGCCCCAAACATAAATGCCATGACCTCTGAGAATTAAAGCATAAGTTCTTTCATTGGCCGAAGTACTAGCGCCTAAAACTGGGCGGATTCGATCGGCAAGAAGTGTAATATCTTGGGTGTTTTCAAAGAGCGGGATTTCAACTTTTGTCTCGTGAGTTTTAATTCCCTTAAGACCTTTTAATAACTCAAGACCTTCGATGGTGGCGTAATTGGCACGCGGAAATAAATTTGCAAACAACAAAGCTTCAACTTTATGGCTATGTAAAACGCATCCAGCATTCGTTGATTCATAAATGGCCAAATGTATATCAGTTTCATCAGAAGATTTTCTTCCTGGACGCTGGAAGAGTTCATGGATTTCTCTGGTTTTAAAAAAGACCGGAAGAAAATGATCCATATCAAATCGAGACTTATCTACGCCAGATTCTGAGACAATGGCATATTCTGGACTAGTGGTAGAGCGAAGAGAGTAGTTTCCAGAAGTCGCAGGATTATGTCCGGTGGTGTTTAACACGCGGATTAATTCAGCTAACTTTTTCATTTGTTCAACATCGTGAGTATTAAAAAACGACATCGCAGTTCAACCTTTTTTGAAGTTCGGCCGAATTTGGCCAAATAAAAACTAAGCAATCAATAATAGAGGCCACTCTATCGGATTTGACGCTCTTTGGCCACTTTACAACAAGCTTACATTTAAGATATTTTTTTAACTATGAAACCATTAAACAACACAGTTACAAAAATTCAAGAATCAATTTTCTCAACTATGACCAAGATGGCAAATGAGTATAAAGCCATTAACTTGTCTCAAGGATTTCCAGACTTTGACGGACCAAAATGGGCCGTTGATTTAATGAAATGTGCCCTGGATCAAGGGGAGTTTGGTAAAAATCAATATGCTCCGAGTATGGGA
>JAKLJM010000385.1 GCA_023151145.1 Bacteriovoracaceae bacterium
GGCATCGTCTTGTTTTTGCTTTCGAATATGCTCCATGATCTTTTGAGAAAACTCTTTTTGATCGTCCTCTGTTGATTTTGAATAGTGATCAGCGAGTTTTAAGTCTTTATGCCCTGTCATTGCGAGAACAGCGTCTAAACCACCACCAACTTGGCGAGCAAGCTTTGCCATTCCATGACGTAGGATGTGTGTTCCTGTATAAGGCACGCCACTTTTTCTTTGTCCTGCTCTATAATTTACTTGGATCGTGCCGTAGTTAAGTGGATTGCCATCAACGTGGAAAACATAATCATTATTTGGCAATCTAAAAGCAAGCCTACGATTTAAAACTTCCAGGATTTCGTCAGTAATATAGACCGGACGTGGTTCTCGATTTTTTGGAAAGCCTTTAAGCTCCACAAACATTTTACTTCCAGCATCCCACACACAAGTGTGTTTGATTAAAAGTCGTCTGTTTTTTAAATCGATATTACTCCATTGCATTCCGGCTACTTCACCAACTCGACCAGCACAATAAAATTGCATCATCGCCAGTTCTCTATAAAGCGGTTTTAAAAAATCAAAAAAGAGAAAAGCATCTTTAACGTTTATTTGCTTTCTCTTGTCTGGTAATGGCTTTATGAAACCGAGCTTCTTATGTTTGGTCTTAACTGGATTGGTTAATGGTAATGCTTCTTTTTCAAATTGCTCGCTTTGTTTGTACCAATTGAAAATGGAAACATACATATTAAGCTCATTGTTTAAGTTGCATCTTCCAGCCTTACCTCGTCCTGATTGATAATCATCGTTACTGAAAATCGACACCCAGTATTGAACCCAATCAGTAATTTTTGAAGGAGTAATTTGATCCATTGGTAAATGCTCAATTGTTTCTAAAAGTTTATAACGTCTTCGCCAAATATCTTTGGTTGATGTTGCTAGAGTAGGAAAGTGCACCTTTTGCATTACTTCCCAAACTTCTTTTAAAGTTGAACACTGACTTTCTGGTGTAGTTAGTTTGTAGCTTTTTCCATCAAACAATTTGCGCCATTGCTTTGCTTCATAGGCCGACTTAAAAGTCGCCGAATGAAGTTTACCTCCGATTCTTTTCTCTGCTAGGTAATGGCCAGATTTACTGTTGATATAAATCCCTTGAGTCCCTTTGAGCTTTTTGTAATCACTTCTTCCCATAATTTTCATTCTCCTTTGAACCATGCAATGATTTCACTTGGAATGAAAACCAGTCTTTTCTTTCTCCCTCGCGTCCGATACGGAATTTCACCTCTACTTACGAGATTATATATCGTACCTTTCGCATATGTAGTAAAACTACATACTTCATCAATTCCCCATGTTAAATTGTTAAAGAGCATGTCAGAGGATTGATCCTCTTTAATTTTATTTTTATATAATGAAACTTCTGAAAAGTAATTGTTGTTTTTTGACATTTTATACCCTGCTTTTTTCATAATATAGATTCATTTTGTGATCCCTAATAACTCTCTATTTTTTTCACTTAAGTAACCCGCCTATTATTCATTTTGCTCAAAACTAACTACCACTCGAACTACGTGAAAGAGAGGTAGTTAGTTTTGATAAGCAAAATTCTCTAATAATACGGCGGAGTTACATAAGTTTTTCTGATGATTACCGAACATAAAGAAACCATGCCGAAACTGCATAGAAACATTTTTTTATTCATTTGTTCTCCTTAAATAAATCTAAAAAGAGCATTTCTTTTCCGGAGACTAAACCATAAGATTCTTTTAATTTAGGTTTATTACTTGATAGGGAATCAGTAACAAATAAAAAAACTTTTTGATTGAATTCTTGTCCAAATTCTTTTTGCAGTACATTTAGATAGATTTGCATCAAGCTAAAATCGGGAAAAAAATAGAATGCATGATTATAGTAAGTACTATTTAAATAGCTTTTAACTTTATTAATTATTCGTTTTTTTTCTTTTTGATGCAGCTCTAATTCAAATGCAGCCACAAATTGTCGGCCATTAAAATAGCCTTGGAGCTTTGCATCTGGAATGACTTCTTCGAAAATATTTCTTTTCGTGAAGCTTCTAATTTGATGCTCGAGCTCTACAGAATTTATGGCTACATTAGCTTTTATTATTTCGAAGCATAAAGCAGTTACCTTGGAGTCATGATAAAATGATTCTTCTTTTAAAAAATTTGGATTGTCTGGTGTTATTAATTTTTCACCTATCTCAGATAGAAAAATATAGTTCTTTTTATTCCAAGGCTCACGATAGATTTTAATAATTTTTTTACGTTCTAAGCTTTTTAGTAGAAGCCTTGCTGAATCATAGCTTTTGTATTTGTTACCTTTAGACAAAAATATGAGGTTATCTATATCTAATATTCGCCAATTGCTAAGAGGTCTAAGAAAATTAATATGTTCAAAATTAATTGTATTCAATTATCCTCCTAAAATAGTGTTATTGATTGGTTGTGATTTGGAATCATGATCATTTTTTTCTTGAGATACTTTTTCAAAAAGAACATTTTCTCTTTTTC
>JAKLJM010000386.1 GCA_023151145.1 Bacteriovoracaceae bacterium
ATTTGATTACATGATTTATGTAAACGCTATTGTCATTGCTTTTCTATCTTCATTAGTTTCTTCCTTTCTTCCTGCCTATGGCGCTGGGAAATTAACACCTATCGAAATCATTAGATCGGAATAAGTTGAGTTGATATGAGTATAAAAATAAATGGATTAAAAAAATGGTTTGGCGAGCCTCCCACTCATGTATTAAAGGGTATTGATCTAAAGATTGATGATGGAGAATTTGTATCCATCGTGGGTCGTTCAGGTTCAGGAAAAAGTACACTTCTCTATATCATGAGTACACTCGATGATCCGAGTAGCGGAAGTGTTTTTTATGATGATTTAGAAGTTTCTAAAATGAACGAAGATGCCATTCATGATCTTCGCAATAAGGAGTTGGGATTTGTCTTTCAATTTCACTATTTATTACCAGAATTAACTGTGTTAGAAAATGTACTCATGCCTGCAAGAAAACGTCATCTACACTTTGAAAAAGAAGAATACGCCAGACATCTTTTAGATCAAGTCGGATTATTAGATAAGGCCGATAGTCGAGCGACGACTATTTCCGGCGGAGAGCAACAGCGAGTTGCCATTGCTCGTGCACTAGTGATGAAACCTAAATATTTATTCGCTGACGAGCCAACGGGGAATTTGGATTCAGTTAATGGCGATAATATTATGGAGCTTTTTAAAAAAATAAATGCAGAAATGGGTTCCACTGTCATTTACGTCACTCACGATTTGGATTATGCCAATATGGCCAAACGTAAAATAGAATTAGTTGATGGTGTTGTTTCTGAGAATGTTTTACGCTAAGATGCTTTTTAATAAATATAAATAAAGGATTGATATGAGTGCAGAATTATGTCCCTGTGGAACTGGTTTAACTTTAGAAAAATGTTGTGGCCCTTATATTGAAAATAAAAAATTGCCACCAACAGCTGAAGCCACAATGCGCTCTCGTTATACAGCTTATGTTTTAGAGAATATCGACTATCTTTTTGATACTCACCACGAGTCTACAAAAGCGGATTTAAATCGCGAAGAAATCACTGCATGGTCAGAAGAGGCTCAGTGGTTAGGTTTAAGAATTATTAAGACTGATGCAGGAAGTGAAAAAGATAATCAAGGACTAGTTGAATTTAATTGTAGCTATGAACTCGGTGGAAAAATTCAAAATCACCACGAAATTAGTCATTTTGTAAAAGAAAATGGTCGTTGGTTTTTCCAAGATGGTCGTTTTGTTCACGAAACAGTTCGTCGTGAAGGTCCAAAAGTAGGACGAAATGATCCTTGTCCATGTGGCTCAGGTAAAAAACATAAAAAGTGTTGTGCTGTTTAAGGAATAAATTTTTTCTTTATCAAGTAAGGGATACCAAGGTATCCCACTTGGTAAGTGATTTCTAATTTTGATTCGCCAAGTTTAAAACTTTTCGCTTCTTCGTCTGATATTGTCAGCTCTGATTTTTTCTCTGGAATAAAGCAACAACTCACATCAATCGGTAGTTCAAAAATCGCTAAATAATTTCGAGAATATTTTCCTGTGACAAGTTCTACGGATTCAATTTTTATTGAAATGACTTGGTGTGGACTTTTTGCCGCCCAGGAGTTAGTTAAATTTAAGCCACTGGCCACAATGGTCCAAACAGAGAGAGAAAAAAAAAGACGGTGTAGGTTATCGCTCTTATTCCTGAGAAGGAAATAGACCATGACAGGGAGTGGGGCACTTAGGGCTAAGTACCTAACTGAATTGGCCAAAAAATGAAAATCAAATGCGAAGATTCTAGTAAACAGAAAACTGCATAACCCAAATGTTAAAAACAAAATTGGGGCGATTTTATCTTTATTCACCGTCGCCTCGTTAGATTCTCTCATCAGATTCTCTCATTTCCATAAAATTTATTCTGTAACACCAAGCTTCCTACGCCAATTGCCGCATCGAAAAGGTTCCTGGAACCCTGAGAGGAACCCGGAGAATATGAGTAGTTGACTAAAAAAGTTGTATTTTATAACTAAATTTTGCCCATGGAAAAAATATCTTAAAATTTTGATATCTTAGTATTATATTGGACGCTAAAATTAGACCTAAAAACTCTGTTATTAAGTAGGAATATTCTATGGGAAAATCCATCGACTTTACGCATCTCTCGAGCTCTGACATTACTTTCATTGATTCTTTATATGAAACTTACCGTGAAAATCCAGAAAGTGTGGATGAATCTTGGCAAAGATTTTTTCAAGGTTTTGAATTTTCAACTGGCTTTGGTACTTCATTAGGAACAGGTGAGGGAATTAGTGATGAAAAACTAAGAAAAGAATTTAATGTTTTTCGTTTGATTCAGTCTTTCCGCGCTCGCGGTCACTTGTTGGCCGATACCAATCCTGTGCGTGCTAGAAAAGATCGTAAAGCAAGAATCTCTCTTCAAGAATATGGTTTGTCTGATGAAGATCTTAAAACTGTTTTCCAATGTGGGGAATTTGTCGGTCTTGGAGCAACGTCACTGGAAAAT
>JAKLJM010000387.1 GCA_023151145.1 Bacteriovoracaceae bacterium
GTTTGGCCATTTTTTTAAAATTTTCATGAACCTGATCGGCCAATTCCTTGGTGGGAACTAGAACTAAGATGCTTGGGGATTTGCGGTTTTTTCCTATTGTTTTTTCAATGGCCGGTAAAAGAAAACTTAGGGTTTTACCTGAACCTGTTTCAGCTAAAGCAATGAGGTCTTTTCCTTCAAGAGCGTGGGGAATAACTGCACTTTGAATGGGAGTTGGGTTAGTATAACCTTGTTCAGTTATCGCTTTTTGAATACTTTCTTGAAAAAGGGTTTTGAGGTTTTCCATTTTAGCTCTTTTTCTTATGAGTTATTTTGTAAGCGTGGTGAATTTTTTTATCGTGAAAATCTTGAGGAATAGTTCCAGCAGTAATGTCTTTGATGTCAAACATGACGGAGAGTTCAGGTTCTAGTCTAAATTTTCTTTTATTATTTGAGAAATAAAGAACCCCATCAGGATGCAATCGTTTCATACATAGGGCGACTAAGTCAGCTTGGTCTCTTTCCACATCAAAAGTTTCATCCATTCTTTTAGAGTTTGAAAATGTGGGAGGATCTAAAAAAATTAATTCGTATCGGCGATGATCTTTTTTTAGAAATTCAAGAGCATTCTCTTGAACGAACTCGTGTTTATCAATGCTGATTTTATTTAAATCAAAATTTCTTTTTCCCCATTCTAAATAGGTGCGAGACATATCCACGCTGACAACTTCAGAGGCACCGCCAAGAGCGGCAAAGACTGAGACACTGCATGTATAAGCAAAAAGGTTTAAAACTTTTTTATCTTTTGCTTCTTTGTATATTAATTGACGAAGTGGACGATGGTCTAAGAAAAGTCCGGTATCTAAATAGTCTGAGACATTTAAAATAAACTGAGCTTCTTTTTCACGGGTAATGACTTCTCGTTTTTCGTTATCTTCTTTTTCATAACGATTTTCATGGTCTTGGCGAAAGCGGCGTTTAACGATGATATTTTCTTCATCTAACCCAAGAACTTCTTTTGTTCCATTCACCACATGTTGAAAATGATCATATTTTTCACCGTCTAGAAAATCATTGGTTTTATCCCAAATAATGGCCACAGTGTTATGGAGTTCGACAATATAAGGGTATTCGGGGATATCGCGATCGTAGAGTCGGATCGATTCTATTCCTTCGCGTTTGGCCCATTTTAATAAGTGTTTCGTGTTTTTTTCTAATCGGTTTTTAAATGCTGTCATAAATCGATCCTTAGCGGTAATCAGAGTTTTTAAAGAATTCCACTTTAGGATTTTTTTCCATAGCAAGTTTTAAGTCCCATTCGGAGCGAACTGAAAAACAGATTCTTTTTTTATTGTCATAAACTATATTGGAAGCGTTGTTAGAAATAAATTCTCCTTCTGCTTTTTCATTTTCAAATTTTAACCATCGGATACCTGTAAACGGATAACCTTCATAATCCGCGTTTACGTTGTATTCGTCTTCTAGGCGGTATTTGACAACTTCAAATTGCAGGACCCCCACGGCCCCTAAAATATTTTCTTTTGTCGTATGGCGAGTAAAGAGCTGCACGGTTCCTTCTTCAGATAATTGTTGCAAGCCTTTTTCTAGTTGTTTTCCTTTCATGGGATCTCTTAAAACAACTTTATTAAAAATTTCAGGAGCAAATGAAGGAATTCCCGTGAACATGTATTTTGATTTTTCAGTGAATGTATCACCGATTTGAAATTTTCCTGTGTCATGTAAACCAATAATGTCACCAGGAAGAGCGTATTCGGTGATTTCTCTATCCTGTGCTTGGAACATTAGGGGAGCTGCAATTTTTAATTCTTTTTCAGATCTCACATGAAAAATTTTTTGGTTTCGTTCAAATTTTCCTGAACATACACGCATAAAAGCCACGCGGTCGCGGTGTTTTTTATCCATATTGGCTTGAATTTTAAAAATAAATCCCGTGAATTCTTTATCTTCAGGATTAATCATTTTAACTACAGATTTTTCATCAAAAGGTGCAAGCTTAATTTCGCGTGCCTTAGGACCTGGGGCCAAAGTTGAAATCATGTCCAGAGTTTCTTTAACTCCAAAGTTATTTAGGGCCGAACCAAAAAAGACAGGGGATTGAATGCCGTGCAGGTATTCTTCCGGTTCAAAATTCCCAATTAAAGTTTCCACCATTTCTAGTTCTTCTACTAAAGTATCTCTAAGTTTTGCGCCAATAAAATTTACGACCGTACTTGAGGTTAAATCACTGGCATCAATGACAGTTGGATTGAAAGGATCTTTGGCGTCTTTAAAGCTCATGATTTGTTTTGATCTTAAATCGTATACGCCTTTAAAATCTACACCAGAGCCAATGGGCCAAGTCATCGGCACACATTGAATATTTAATATTTTTTCTACGTTTTCTAAAAGTGCAAAAGGATCCATGGCTTCGCGGTCATATTTATTCATGAACGTTACAATGGGAGTGTCACGCATACGACAAACTTCCATTAGCTTTATGGTTTGGGCCTCAACCCCCTT
>JAKLJM010000388.1 GCA_023151145.1 Bacteriovoracaceae bacterium
GCATAAGAGAAACAGTGCAATTGCCACCGACAAAGAGTTTTCCATTATTTGAAAGAGCGTTTTTCATCACGTCTAAATTCACCGGATCGAGCACGATGACCGCGTCTTTTTCCATTCTCAGTGCTGACGCAGCATCAATCCAATAACCTTTAAAGCCATTATTCATTAAACCAGGGTAAATTTCCTTGGTATAATCCCCACCTTGGCAGGTGAGAACGATGTCATGTTTCGCTAAAAGTTGTAAATTATAACTATCTTCAAACACTTGCGAGAGCGGATTGAGATCTAAAAAATCACTATCTATTGCCTTTCCCTTAAGAGAACTTGAAAAAAATGTGGTCTCAACGAGCTTAAAATCTCCTTCGGCGCGCATGCGCTCAAGAAGAACAGATCCCACCATTCCGCGAAATCCCACTAAAGCTAATTTCATTTTTTTCATTTTGTAAGTTCCTTTTTTGGAAGTTTTGATTCATTCTTTCTAAGTTGATTTATTTTGTACAACATTTTTTTACGAATCGATCAAGGAATTTTCCAATGAGTGCAGAGAACACAAGTAAAATTATTTCAAAATTTGGTGGAACTTCGATGGGAGATGCAACTTGTATGTTAAGAAGTGCTGAAGTCGCCCTTCAACAAAAATCATCTGTGGTCGTCGTCTCTGCCACTAGCGGAACAACGAATGATTTAATTCTTTTAGGACAAGTGGCCGAGAAAGGAAAAAAAGAAGACGTTCAAGTCATTTTAGAAAAAATTAAACAACGCCACTTAAAGATCGCCAGTGATTTAAACTTTAAAGATGACGAATTAAGTCCTTTGCAAAGCCATTTGCAAGAGCTTGAAGACATGGCACGCGGAATTTTACTATTAAAAGATTGCTCGCTAAAGGCAAAAGACGCCTTAATGAGTTTTGGGGAATTGTTGTCTTCGCGTTTATTTGTCAAAGCAATGAGTCTAGTTTTACAAAAAAATGAACAAACTAATCGCCATGTTTTCTGGTTTCACGCCGGAGATATTCTCATTACAGACAATGATTTCTCAAAAGCCAAACCTCAAGTACAAGACATGAAAGAAAAAGCGCTCTCGTTAAAAGGGGCCATCAATCGTTCGCAGACCGGAAAGGGCGATGTTTATATTACTCAAGGTTTTATTGGAAAATCTCTGGACGGCTTTACAACAACTCTTGGAAGAGGTGGCTCAGATTATTCAGCGGCTTTATTTGCTGAAGCCCTAGAAGCAGATGTGTTAGAGATTTGGACTGATGTCGCGGGAATTGCAACGACAGATCCGCGTATAACAAATAAAGCGAAAGGAATATCAGAAATTTCTTTTAAAGAAGCCAGTGAAATGGCGGTTTTTGGTGCTAAAGTTTTGCATCCAGCTACGTTACTTCCGGCCATGCGCGAAGATATTCCGGTCTTTGTTGGCTCTAGTTTTGATATTAACTTGGGCGGAACATGGGTAAAAAGAACTGTAGATTTTTATCCACCAGTAAGAGCTTTGGCCCTTAGAAAAAATCAAGTTCTCTTAACTCTAACAACTCCAGAGATGCTTTATACCCATGGTTTTCTTTATATGGTCTTTAAGATCTTTAACGATCACAAAGTTTCAGTGGATTCAATTACGACATCGGAAGTTTCTGTGGCCATGACTCTTGATGATTCCACTCTCTTAAATAAGTCCCTAATGGATGAGTTGTCGCGCTTAGGTGATTTACAGGTTGAAGAAGGATTAAGCCTTGTTTCATTAATTGGAAATGATCTGCATAAGACGTCAGGTTTAGCGAAAAAAATCTTTGAAACCATTCCTGATATCAATGTGCGCGTGATTTGCCATGGAGCCAGTAAACATAATTTTTGTTTTTTAGTCGATCAAACAAAAGACAAAGAAGTTGTTCAACGTTTACATCAAAAATTTATTGAAGAAGTTTAAGTAAAAAATAATTAACCCTAGCCTCAGGAAGAAAATGAAAATAGCTGTACTTGGAAAAGGTAAAACGGGAAAAGAAGTGATTGATCTCTTGCAAGGTCATCAAATCACAGTCTTTGATCGTACAAATATACCTACGTTAGTTAAATTAAAAAGTCATGATGTTATCATTTCTTTTTTACCTGGGGATGTTTTTATGAGCATCATTCCAACTTTAGTGGATTCAAAAATCCCAGTAGTTTGTGGAAGCACTGGTTTTGAATGGCCGAGAACATTGAATTTTAAACTTAAAGATCAAAAAATTCGCTGGATCTATAGTTCAAATTTTTCCCTGGGGATGAATCTCGTTCAACAAATGATCATAACGCTAAATCGAGCGCAAAAGATTTTCACTGAATATCAATTTTCCTTACATGAAGTTCACCATACACAAAAAATGGATGCTCCTAGTGGAACAGCTTTATCATGGAAAAAATGGTTAAATCTACCAGTTGAAATCACTCATGATAGAACTGGAGATGTTATTGGTTTTCATGAATTAAAAC
>JAKLJM010000389.1 GCA_023151145.1 Bacteriovoracaceae bacterium
ATTTTCTTCTCTATTAATTTTAGAACTTGAAAAAGTACCGTAGTGATGACGGCAACTCAAAGCACTAGCATGCAATTTAGCGTATAGAAAAAAAACAATCAGGAATAAAAACTTCATGGTTTTTTCCTTGTCGTAGTATAGTTTTTTAAACAATAATGTTTTTTTATAGTGGTAGAAAAGTTTTCTAAGAATAACTCAGGATTGTCTGTCGTAAGACCAGTAACACCCATTGAAATTAGTTCTTGTGCACGTTCTATGGAATTAACAGTCCATGGATTTACTTGGATTTTATGTTCAAGCCATGATTTGATAGTTTCTGGAGTTAAGTCGGCATGGTGAGGTGAAATTCCCAGAGGTTTGTATTTTCGGATAACTTCTTCTGCTGAAAGTAATGACAATTCTTTTTCATCAACCAGAAGAACAAGCGGAATTTTCGGTTTATGTTTTTTAAATTCAGTGAGAACATCCCAGTTAAAAGCTCTTGCAATAATAGGAGTTTTGATATTGATTTTATCTATGACTTCAGAGATTCTTAGTGCAAGAATTGAAATGGGTGCGGATTCAGAGATAAACCCCTTTTCACTTTTAATTTCTAAGTGAAGAGGTATAGTTGGTAATTTTTCAGACTCTCTTTTTTTTACAGCTAACAAGAATTCTTCAAAAGTGGGAACTGTTGTGTCGCCTGGAAGGGTTTGTAAGTTATCTGAAAATGAGATTTGTTTGAGCTCGGCAAGAGTTAGATCTTTAATCAAAACTGGCCTTTTGATGACTGTGAAATCTTTAGGATTCAGATAATAGTCATGATAAAGAACTGGCGTACCATCTTTAGTTAAATGTACATCAAACTCGACACTGCTAGCGCCGATGTCCATCGAGTTCAATAAAGACGACAGTGAATTTTCTCTTAGTTTGACGCGATTTCCTCTGTGGGCTGTAATTTCATTAAGTAATAATCTTTTTGGAGCTGGTAAAATAAACTCACTTGCAGGCAAACGTGTCTTCGCTTCTGCAAGTAGAGTGGTTAAAGTAATAAGTCCAGCAAGTATACAGTTCATTTTATGAAAGCTCTTCAATATGAATAAGTCCTGATTTTTCAAAGGTGATTTTAACATCTTTTATAAATTTTTTATGTTGGAAAAGTATCCTAATCTGTTCGCTACTAATTGGATTCTCAGTTTGATTAATAATTTCTACTTTTCCTTTAAGTGTAAGGCCTGAAAGATTCACTTTTCCAGAAATTGTAAGTTCATCCAATTCTAGTATTTTTGTACCATTGAAAGCCTCTAAGATGTTTTCCACATTAGCATAGTGTTTATCTTCTGTTTCACGATCTTGAAGTTTAATTGTTGGTAAAAATCCTGGAGCTAGATCTTTAAGAGTAAAGGTCTCTTTATTAAATTCAAATCTATCCGAGTGTAAAAGCATCCAATAATCGAAAGCTGTTTTGATGGGAGCAAAGAAGTTAGTTCTATGCTCACGTTCGATGTTCATAAAGGTGATTAATGGAATGTTGTTAGTACTTCTAAAATGTTGATCTAATTTGAGCATGATAGAACCCATGGCGCCTTCAAGTTGAGTGTAGACTCTTTTTACTCCGTCTTTATCGACTTGTTTTTTATTGTTTTGAATAAGAGCAGGGGAAATTTCTTTGAATAAATTACTAAGCCCAATTTTTTCTATTTCGGTTCTTAATAAAGGAGCTAAAACTTCTTCATTGATGATGACCATATTGGTATTAAATAGAGATTTTCTTGTCCCAACAGTTAAACCCATTTTTTCAAAAAAAGTTTTTTGATCTGCCCTCTCGGCTTGAGCATGTTCAACAATGGTAGGATAAAAAAAAGTTTGACCATTTTTATTGCGACCTTCGGCTATACCAATTTGTCCACCTTTAAGATCAATTTCAGTTTTTTCAGTAGTTACCATCATGATTGGAATTTTATTCTTTTTCATATGAGCGACGATCAGTGGATCTGGGCTACCACTAAGATCTTCACCATTAGATATAACAGAGAATTGATTTTTTGTCTCGGCCGGTGTCTTGGCTAGTAATCTTTCTATCAGATTGATAGCAAAAAAGCCGTGTCCTCCTGGAGCTAATCTATTCGTAGAAAGTTGTTTTTGGTCATTTAGAGTAGGAATCTGATGTTGAATTATTTTTCCACCTCTACGGAGTCCTTTCATATCAGGTCGTTCGGCGCTAACGTGTTTCCAAGCTTTTTCGATTGAGTCTTGAGTTTCGCCACTGACAAGATCAGTGTAAATGATACCTTTATATAAGTCCGATTTTACGAAGGCTTTATGCATTAAAGCCTCAGCTATCGACATATCAGTTCCGGGAATATATAAGTCAGTGGCCTTAGCGCCATTTCTTACTTTCTCGCTTGGAATTCCAAGACGTTTACTTAAGTAGCTATTTCTGTCTACGGAAGTTCCAGTTCCTGCTTGCATTGAGTGTAAATTTAA
>JAKLJM010000390.1 GCA_023151145.1 Bacteriovoracaceae bacterium
AGATCTAATTTAACTTAAAGTGATTTTTTATCTAGAGGAAAAATTAAGCGTACAGTCGTTCCTTGATCAATTTGATCTTGCATCGATTGTTTGGAGGTTATTTCAACGTTTCCGCCAAATTTTCTCATGTACTCTTGGATTAATCGAAGCCCAAAGCCGGAACCAACTTCTTGAGAAGTACCTAGAGTAGAGACGACGGCAGAGTCGTTATAAAAATTATTTAGTAACTCAGGTGACATTCCAACACCGTAATCTTTGAATTCAACGATAATTTCTTTGTTAGTTGAAAAAGAGCTGATTTTAATTAGTCCTTGTAAGTGTGAAAACTTAATTGCATTCGACAATATATTATTAAATATATTGTTGATCAAAACAGTACGATCTACATTTAAAGTTAAATCAGAGTTTAAATTGAGTTCAACTTTGATGTGTTTATTTTGTAATTGATCTTCAAAAAAAATCATTGAGTATTGAAGTGCTTCTAAAATATTGACTCTTCCAGGAGTTTCGGGAGTGAGGTTTAAGAGTTGTTCTTCCCTTACTTTATTTAAAACCTTTTTCATATTTTCAGTGGCCAAGAGAATTTTGTCTAAACTTTGATTTTGATAAGTCAGTTCGTCTCGTGCCATTAATCTTTTGGTATTGGCCAATACGAGAGTGAGTGGATTTGAAAGATCGTGAGTTAGAACTTTTAAAAGCCGTTCAAATTTTTCTTTCTCTGCAGCTTTTTGACTAATGAGTGATTTTTCTTTTTGCCATTCGAGTTGGCGTATTGAGATCCCAAGAGAGAGCGTGGACATTTCAAGCAAATTGGCAATCAAGAGAATATTTTGAGTGATCATATTACTTGGAATATAGCCCCATTTCATTCCAAACCACGAAAAGACTCCGATAAAGATAAAGGACCAGGAAAGTAAATAGATGGTGGAGAAAATTTTATTAAATTGATAAGTTCTAATCCCCATAAAAATCATATAGAGACAAGCGATGATGATACCAAAATCAATGGCGTGACCTAAGATGGGATTGAGATAATCATAAACTGGCGTTAATCCCGTTATAAAAAGAAGCGCAAAAAAACCTAGAAAACCGTAATGCAAATAACGATGCACAGAATTGGCAAAGGAGTAGTTCAAAAAATTGCGGGTAAACGTCACAGAATTGATGGCCAGTACAGACGAGAAACAAATTAAATAATGGGTGATCGTGAAGTTTGGTAAATAAAACCATTGATCCAATTTTCCTTTTATACAAAGTACAAAAAAGAGAAAGGAAGAAACGTAGAAAAGATAATATTTATAAAAAGCTTCTCGAGTAAAGATGTAGGTTAAGAGGTTAAAAAATAAAAGAGCGAGAATTCCACCAGTGTAAAAAAGGATAACTAAGTCTTGTGGGTGGGCAAGGGTATGAACAGCATCAGATAAAATAATTTCACCAGAAGCATTATGGCGCGTACGAATGGCCCAATAGAGAATTTTATTTTCCCGAGCTTTCAGCTTTAGATGATAAGAGGGTAAATTAGAGTTTTGAAAATAAGACTTTAGAGGAACAGAACTTCCCATAGTCTCTAAAACTTTTGCGTTCTCATCGATGACATAAATGCTTCCATTTAAAGGCGTATTGAAAACGAGATCTTTGGAGATTTCGAAATTTGAGTTGTTGATAAAATGAAATCTTACCCAGCGCGTTTTTTTTGAATAGGTCAGATTCATGAACGATTTCTGATAGGGTTTAAAATTCAAGATATCAATGTCCCTAAGATCGTCTTTTTCAAGAGAAAATCCCGGAGGAGATTCAGCAAATTCCACCAAATGGGTAATATTTTGATTAATTCCCTGGTTGTGCGAAGTTTCAGTAATGATTACTGATGCCAAGGAAGGTGCACTTCTGGTAAAGTGGACCAGCAAAAATATAATGAAAAAGAGATTCAAAAATTTAGGCATGGTTAAACCTAACTTATTTGATTGAGCCTTGCAACGGAGAAAGTTCTTATGATCAGTTTTAATAACGTTACCAAGACTTATGGTGGACAAGTTCTCTATAAAGACGCTTCGTTCATTCTAAGACCAAATGATAAAATTGGCTTAGTTGGACCAAATGGAGCTGGGAAAACCACTGTCTTTAGAATTCTTGCCAAAGAAGAAGGTTTTGATAGCGGAACAATTACTGTTCCTGAAAAAGTGAGAATGGCGTATTTTTCACAGAAGATTGGAGAAATGCGTGGAAATACCGCTTTAGAAGAAGTCATGAAAGGCTCAAAAAGAGTGACTGAGTTACAAAAAGAAATGTCACGTATTGAAAAAATCCTAGAAGATTCAGGGACGACCCCCATTTCTGACGAAGAAATGGAAAAAGTCTTAATAGAGCTTGGCGATCATCAGACTGAGTTTGAAAAACTCGGTGGCTACGACCTTGAAGTGCGCGCAAAAGAAGTGTTAACAGGTCTAGGGATTATGCCAGA